>NZ_JBNHER010000014.1:0-44440 GCF_050015975.1 Dapis purpurea BLCC-M126
TTTTGTATATATTTGTCTAAGATAGTCTATGTTTTTGACCTTTAGCAAGCAATAGAGCATTGTACTATGTTAAATACAATAGTAGTATATAACTACACCAGCCCTCATTGCTATATTTATAGCTAATTTCATCTCACTTAGGTATAATGCTAGCGGGCGAGATGCCCGCAATACATAAGTTTGAATCTTAATATTTTCACCTCACATACTTGAAATTTTATGGAACTTCTAACTTCTGAATTCAGCTATATCTCAGCTTTTTTAAGTCAAAGATTCTAAATAATCCCGTACTTGATTACGACGCTTTGGTTGACGCAACTTCTGTAGAGCTTTTGCTTCAATTTGACGGACTCGTTCCCGAGACAGTTTCAAAGCACGACCAATTTCTGACAAGGAGTAGGGATGACCATCTTCTAAACCATAACGCATAGAAATTACAGATCTTTCTCGTTGAGTTAAATCTAATAGTAGTCCTTTTAATGCTTGTACTAGAGACTCCCGCATCAGCATTTGTTCTGGAGAAGCATCTTCAGTTTCCAGAAGTTCACCTAATTCAGTATCTTTATCACTACCTACTTTAGTTTCTAGGGAAACTGAACGTGGAACTTTTACTAACACTTCCCGAACTTGAGCAGGCGTCATATTTAGTTCTTGGGCAATGTCCTCAATTTTTGCTGTACGTCCTTTTTCCTGAGAAATTTTCCGTTGTGCTTTTTTAATTTTGTTCAACTTTTCGGTAATGTGGACAGGTAAGCGAATTGTCCGACTTTGAGTAGCGATCGCTCTTGTAATTCCCTGACGAATCCACCAGTAAGCATAAGTACTGAATCGATAGCCCCGTCGTGGGTCAAATTTTTCAACTGCTCTTTCTAAACCCAAAGTACCTTCTTGGATTAAATCTAAAAGTTCTAGACCACGATTTTGATACTTTTTCGCTACTGAAACGACTAGACGCAAGTTAGCATTAATCATCTGATTCTTGGCTTGAACACCTTCGCTTTGGACTTGCTCAAGTTCTTTTACACTTAAACCTGCTAATTCTGCCCAGCGAAGTTTTCCTGCGGCAATAATCTGTTTAAGTTCTACCACAGATACATTTCCTACCTTTGCCCACCGTTCAAATGATGGTCTATGTCCTAAGTGAGCTGCCAGACGATCGCGAACTTCCATCAACTGAACATAAGACTGAATTCCTCCTTCTTCTTCTTGAGCTGCTGTGTTGCGTAACTCCAATAACTGTATATAGCGTTGGACTTTTTGAGCTTCAGAGACTTCTTGATCTCTTTCTAGCAAATCAACTCGCCCAATTTCTTGGAGGTATAAACGGACTAAATCTGTAGTGCTACGGTTTCGACTTACTTGAGCATTATCTGCTTCTTCATCCTCCGTTGCTAATTCATTGGTGACTTGCTCTAAATCTTCGGGAAACTCAGCCTGCAAGTTATCAGAGTGCAGTTTTTCTTCGGATTGTTCAGTGTAAGGATAAGTTGCTGACATAGTGATCATCTCAGTTGCTCCAGGTGACAAGAGGCTGCACTTAGTGACAGTCTGTGGATAAAATGCCTAATTCCTGAGAAGTTGGCATTTGCTCTAGTTATGTTTCCTGATTAGTTCTAACAACTTAGACTAAATGAACTTATGTGATCGTTGATACTGATTGTGTTAACGATGGACTTTAGGAGTACATTTATCTATTCGTTATTTGCTTCAGTTAACTTCTCTAGACTTAATTTTTAGTATATTGATACTTCTGATACAAAAAAGTGATTTTCGTCAGAAGCTATATTAATGTTCATCACTATTAGTGGTTGTTCCTGATCACTTCGTAAATTTTCTGATTGTGGAGGTTAAATTTTCTCTTATTACTTTTTGTTTTTTTTCTAGTTACACTTTTTTAGTTTTATTCCCTTATAATTAAGGCATTCTTATTTTTTTATATGTAGCAAGTTTAATATATTTACTCATCAATTTTCAGCTATTAAGTGAGCGAAGATACAATAATAAGCGATCTAGGTCACATTTTACTAGCGATCGTTTTTGCAATCGGGGGTGATGGGTGATATACCTAATTGGCCTATTTTCTTTTTCCTAAGTACCTCCAAGGACAAACCCATCAGCAATTTCCTTTTAACTTTCGGCCTTTGGATAATTGACCATCAATTCTTTAACTTGTTCTGCATGATATGAGCTACGAGTCAAGGGGGAAGCAACAATTTGTAAAAATCCCATTGAATCACCTATTTCTTTCCAGTGATCGAATTGTTCGGGTTTGACGAAAGTAGCTACTGGTAAATGTTTCGGACTTGGTTGCAGATATTGTCCAATGGTTAAAATATCGCAGTCAACAGCTCGTAAGTCCTTCATTACTTCTTGGACTTCTGCATCGGTTTCTCCGAGACCTACCATAATTCCAGATTTTGTATAGATTTCTGGAGCTAATTCTCGCGATCGCTTCAAGAGTTCTAATGTACGTTGATAGTCACCTTGGGGTCTAACTCGGCGATATAATCGTGGAATAGTCTCAGTATTATGGTTAATAACTTCTGGTTTAGCATTAAGAATTATTTCTAAGGCTTGCCAATTACCACATAAATCTGGTATTAGGACTTCTATAGTTGTCTGAGGAGAAATTGCCCGGACTTGGGAAATACATTTAGCAAATTGATTAGCACCTCCATCGGCTAAATCATCTCTATTTACGGAAGTAATAACCACATGATTAAGTTTTAAGCGTTTGACTGCTTCTGCTAGTCGGTCTGGTTCGGTAATATCTAAAGGCTGAGGTTTTTTCTCAAAATCAATATCACAGTAGGGACAAGCACGAGTACAAGCAGGCCCCATAATTAAGAAAGTTGCTGTCCCAGCGTTGAAACATTCGCCGATATTTGGACAGGAAGCTTCTTCGCAGACCGTATTGAGATTTAGGTCTCGCAAAATCTCTTTAACAGTACCAACTCTTTGCCATTGGGGGGCTTTTACTCTTAACCAACTTGGCTTGACTACCACCTTTTGCCTCTACTGTAGTTTGATATACAAATTAAGCTTAACAAATTCAGTAGAGCACTAACAAGAGGTTTTCAGTAAATTTATTGATATAGGAAATTTGTAGTATTAGGCTGTTCTTGATAATTGACTAACTTCTGGAAGAGTAATATTATGTCCGGTAGAATCGGTATTGTAAGGAAGAAGGAAGAAGGAAGAAGCTTTAAGAGAAGGAAAAACCTTAAAGATGGTAGATATTTTCCCAGCTTTTACACAAACGATACCAACGGACATGATTTAATATCATAAATACATGGACAGAATTAATTAATGAATTGTGCATTTTTTAGCAAATTGCAAATTTATATATTAAGTAATTTTGTCTACCTACTTAAATACCAATTTTTGTAATATCAATACTATAACTAGATTATACTCCTGACTTATAGCCACTTATCTAATATTTTAGACAAATCCTCTGGTTTGATTGGCTTGGTTATGTAGTCATCCATGCCAGCTTCAATACATTTATCTCGGTCTCCTTTCATTGCATTAGCTGTCACAGCAATGATGGGAACTTTTCGGTAGTTATCGCCTGCCTTACCCTGGCGAATCAAGAGACTGGCTTCGTAACCGTCCATTATTGGCATCTGACAATCCATAAAAATCAAGGTATAGGCTTCATTATCGGTAGCTTCTTTTAATGCAGATAGGGCATCTAACCCACAATTTGCTAATTTAGCTGTTAAACCAAGTTTTCTTAGGTAACCCTTGAACACCAATTGATTGACCTGATTATCCTCTACCAGCAATATTCTTGTCCCATCTGGCCAAGATTTTACAGATGCACAATCATGCTCCACTATTTTTGCAGATTGGCGACTTAAAGATTCCTTGATTGGTTCCACGCCTAGAAACAATTCATTTTCTAGCAATGCCTTGCTACCATCATTCACCACGACTAAAGCATTGAACAGGTCAGTAGGATTCACTGGCTTGTGGATACATAACCGAACCTCCCGATCTATCCAAGCGGGAATTTCATGCTGATTGCTGATCGGGGTCATCATTACTAGCGGTAGTGATGCGAAGCGGGTATCGGCTTTGAGGTGCTGAACCAGTTTTAAACCATCCATCCCAGGTATTTGCAGATCTATAAAAGCAATATCAAATGGAGGTTTATCAAGGTCATTACTTTGTTGAACTCGGTCTTGGCAATATGCAATAGCACTAGGACTGTCTATAGCTGTCACAACTTCAGCACCCCAGGAAGCTAACTGACTCTTCAAAACTTCACGACTGGTAGCATTGTCATCGACGACAAGTATCGCCATATTGTTCAGATGAATTAAGGGAAGTTCTGGTTGTGTTTTCCTACTTGGTTGCAGAATAACTGTGAATTCAAAGTTGCTGCCTTTCCCCAATTCGCTCTCTACCCGAATACTCCCTCCCATTAATTCGCAGAGCTTCTTCACAATGGATAGTCCTAACCCTGTACCGCCATATTTGCGGGTCATACTTTCATCTGCCTGGGTAAAAGGAGCAAACAAACTGAACACATTGCCTGGAGGAATACCAATGCCGGTATCTCTGACTAAACCTGTAAAAACTAAAGTATCATCCTTGTTTTCTAGACTGCCACGAATCACAACTTCGCCCCGCTCAGTAAATTTAATAGCATTGCCTACCAAGTTGGTCAAAATCTGACGTAAACGCCCCGGATCGCCCTTAACATTCGGGCAGGTAATTTCGTGTAAATCCAGTACGAGTTCTAATCCTTTTTGTTCAGCTTTCAGAGCAACAGTTTGGGTAAAGTCCTTGAATAATTGGAACAGGTCAAAATCCACAATCTTCAATTCCAGCTTGCCCGCGTCAACCTTAGAAAAATCTAGAATATCGTCGATTAGCGAGAGAAGAGATTCAGCACTGGACTGGGCAATTTTTGCCTGTGATTGCTGTTCTGCATTTAACTCTGTCTGTTGTAAGAGGTTAAGCATTCCAAGCACTCCATTCATAGGCGTGCGAATTTCATGGCTCATGGTAGCCAAAAAGAGACTTTTGGCCTGAGCTGCCACTTCAGCCTTATCTTTAGCTTTCAACAATTCCTGTTCGTTAGATTTACGTTCGGATATATCTTGAAGCGATCCAAATAATCTGACGCACACCTCATCCTTAAATTCTGCTTGCCCTGTAACTTTTACCCAAGTTTCCTTACCTTTCAATGTTACCAGTATTAGCTCCAAATTCCAAGGATTACCTTGCTCAATTCCTATCTGTATTGCTTTAGAAATTGCCTGGCGACATTCTCCTTCTTGATAGAAATTAATGAATGATTGGAGATTAGGCTTAAAATCTAGTGGTACTTCATGAATTAGCTTGGTCATATTAGACCAATAAAACTTCTGGCCAGTCAAATCTACTTCCCAAGCACCAATTAATCCCTGCTGGCTCATTGCTTCTAACATCGCTTGTTGCCTAGCAAGTTTCAGGGTGACTTTTTGTGCTTCGGCAATTTCTGCTTCAAGATGACGATTTGCTTCGGTTAGTTCAGTAGTTCGTTCTTCTACCTGATGTTCTAAATTAGTAATGTTAAGACTAACCCGGATAAAAAGATAAGCAGCAAGGAGAGTTAAGAAAAAAGTAATAGTAACTAGAAAAATTGTATGACGCTTTGTTTGCTCAATTAAGGCAAAAGCTTCAGATACATCTTGCTGAATCACAAGTGTCCATCCAAGATTAACCGGTTGCTTTATAGCAATTACCTTACGGTCTCGATCCTGGTAAAAATAAACAGTTTGGTCTCTAACTTTGTCTACTTGAAAAGCAGGATGCTCGCTAAAATCTTGTAGAACTTTGCTTAATATTTCCTTATTTTCGCTAGAATCTGGCAGAACTTTGCTTAACATCTCCTCTGACTTACCATGAGCAATCAGCTTTTGATTACTGTCAACCAGAAAGGCAAATCCAGTTTTGCCAATCCTAATTTCATCAATAGAGTTAGAGATATCATTTAGTGAGGAACATCCTACTAATACTCCAACCAACTGTTTCAGGTTTTTGATCGGTACAGAAAGACACAATGCTGGCTGACCTGAAGTTCGACCAAAGAGAACTTGCTGGCCTAACTTTTTTCCCTCTAGAATGTCACGAAAATAACCACGGTCACGATAATTCTTCAGTTTTTTTCCATCGCTCCGAGCAATCACATTGCCCTCTAGATCGATAGTGAAAAAGCGGAATGAGGAGAGCAATAATTCTGGGAGTTGTGCGGAAGCTTCTAGTAAAGGGACTTGAGCTTCTCCATCCATAGAAATGATACTACCTGTTACAGCATTTTGATGAAGAGAAAGAAATGTATTTTCTATCCAACTATTCACTTGTAAAGCAGTTATGCGAGCTTGTTTCTTAAAATCTGCTTCTAAGCTTTCTATTTGAATCTTTTCCTGATAACGAATAGAGAAAAGTAATCCAACTGAGGGTATTAAGGCAACAAGGAAGACTGTCAAAAGAGTCTGGGAGAATATTCCAAACTTTGTTGGTTTCTTGACAGAGTTTTCAGTAGAGTTGTACTTACTGCTCATTAGAGTTGTTGGGTAATTTTATATAGGAAATAGGGAATAAGAGAATATTTGGCAATAGGAAGAGTAGTGATTTATCAATTTTAAGGAGAACGTCTCTGCGGGGTTGCATAGTTGCACTACCTGAAATTGTTGCCCTATTAGTACCCAGAGCTATAGAGGGTCTATATTAAAGTATGACCTTACCCTTGACAACTAATTTATTCCATTATGCATGATGTCTTCTCTACTCTTCCATTTTAGCCAACCCATCTACAGCACTTGGGGCTTTCAACTGAAAATTCCCCATTTGACTAAAAGCTATTAGATATCTCTCTAAAAGAGATAGTAGGTATTAGAGAGGAAATAATTGATAATTTCTGTACGATAATTGATTTTATTTTTGATTTTTGGAGAGGTATATTAAATTTAATTAAGGTGTCTTACTACAAATTTTCTAGTCAGGAATTACGCAGAGGTACTATATATAGAGTTAACAAACTATAACGTTATGGTTTTGAACGTTGGTGGTGGTGCATAGTAATGCTAGAGAGAGTGTGGGAAGTGTGAGAAGTGTGAGAAGTGTGAGAGGTGTGGGAAGAAATTAAAAAAATATATATCTTCAACCATTACTATGCAAGACTACCTGAACGCTATATACATTATCTTTGCGTAAGTCCTGATTATTAAACTTAAGTATCTTTCACTGATAAGACTAGGTTTCGCTACGCGTTTCGACTGTCGCCGACATGAAAGGCGCAGCCTAGCAGCAGCTATATCGCATTCTCCCTAACCAATTCTCTTTTTCATTTTAATAAGCACCTGCGCAGAGCGAGCTACTTACTTCAAAAATACACGAAAATTTCTTTACAAGCAACCACCCTATATCTCTTACATATCAATACTTATAGCAAATAGCCGATGAGAAGGCGATCGCACCTAAATTTCCTCATTTTTTCCCCTAAATAGTTCATTTCAACTTTTTTTGCTAAATTCAGTTTAAATTCCAAATATATTTAGCAAAAAATCATAAGTTTAATTTATTTAATTCATTCTTTAAACCCTAAAAAGCTTACAGGTAAAGACTTTTACTCAAACTAGCAGCGGCAAAAATTAAATATAAACCTTCTTCCTTCTTCCTTCCTACTTCTTCCTTATAAAATAGTGCTATCTAAAATATTTATTCTAAAATCTAAAAAAAATGTCATTTGTTGGCCTACATATTCATAGCGACTATAGCCTATTAGACGGAGCATCCCAATTACCACAATTAATAGATAAAGCGGTAGAACTAGGAATGCCAGCCATTGCTCTGACAGATCATGGAGTAATGTATGGGGCAATTCAATTAATTAAACTGTGTAGAAATAAAGGAATTAAACCCATCATTGGGAATGAAATGTATGTGATACATGGAGATATTGAGAAACAGCAAAGAGGCAAAAAGTTTCACCAAGTCGTATTAGCAAAAAATACTCAAGGCTATAAAAATTTAGTCAAACTAACAACCCTTTCTCACCTGCATGGTTTTCAAGGAAAAGGTATATTTGCTCGACCTTGTATTAATAAAGAATTGTTGGAAAAATATCACGAAGGTCTGATAGTAACTAGCGGGTGTTTGGCAGGAGAAGTACCTCAAAATATTATGCAGGGAAAATACGAGGAAGCCAAGAAAGTAGCTAAGTGGTATAAAGATTTATTTGAGGAAGATTACTATTTAGAAATTCAAGACCACGGCTTCCAAGAAGATAGGGTAGTAAATACTGGAATTGTCAAAATTGCCGAGAAATTAAAGATAAAAATAGTAGCGACAAACGACTCTCATTTTATTTCTTGTCGAGATGTAGAAGCACACGACGCTTTGTTGTGTATTAACACCCAAAAATTAATATCTGAACAAAAGCGGATGCGGTATAGCGGTACCGAATATTTAAAGTCTGCTGAAGAGATGAAGCAACTGTTCAGAGACCACTTGAAAAATGAGGTGATAGAAGAGGCAATTTCCAATACATTAGAAGTAGAAAAGAAAGTTGAAAAATATGAAGGAATTTTAGGAGAGCCAAGAATTCCTGATTATCCTATTCCGCCAGATCATAATGCCGATACTTATCTAGAAAAACTCTCCTGGGATGGATTATTAGAAAGACTAAAACTTAAACAAAGAAGTGAAATTTCCCCAGTTTATAAAGAGCGGATGGAGACTGAATTAAAAGTTCTTCAGGATAAAGGTTTTTCTACATATTTCTTGGTAGTTTGGGATTATATAAAACATGCCAGAGATAATAATATTCCTGTCGGACCTGGTAGGGGAAGTGCTGCTGGTTCATTAGTTGCTTATTCTTTGCGAATTACTAATATAGATCCGGTGCATCATGGCTTGTTATTTGAAAGATTTTTAAATCCAGAACGGAAATCAATGCCAGATATTGATACAGACTTCTGTATTGAAAACCGAGATGTAATGATTGATTATGTGACTGAAAGGTATGGGGAAGAGAGAGTCGCTCAAATTATTACTTTTAACCGGATGACATCTAAGGCAGTATTAAAAGATGTGGGGAGAGTATTGGGTGTTTCGTTTGGGGAAGCGAATAAAATGGCAAAGTTAATTCCTGTTGCCAGGGGTAAACCAGCAAAGTTAAAGGTAATGATTTCTGATGATACTCCTTCCCCAGAATTCAAGGAAGCTTTTGAAAATAAAGATATACAAATAGAAGATAATGAAGGGGGAAAAGTTAGTACAATTTCTGTCCGACAATGGATAGAAATGGCAATTAGAATTGAGGGTACGAATAAAACTTTTGGAGTACACGCGGCAGGAGTGGTAATTTCTAAAGAACCTCTGGATGAAATTGTGCCTTTGCAAAGAAATAATGATGGCTCAGTTATTACTCAGTATCACATGGAAGATATAGAGTCTTTAGGTTTGTTGAAGATGGATTTTTTGGGATTGAAAAATTTAACTATTATCCAGAATACTGCCAATTTAATTAAGAAAAATCATAATATTCCTCTAGTGCCAGACGAGTTACCCGCTAATGAAAGAAAGGCAATGGAAATTTTGGCAAGAGGCAAGATCAAGAAAATACCAGGTGATGTGAAAGAGACATACGACTTGATTAAATCTGGGGATTTGGAAGGAGTATTTCAGTTGGAATCTTCTGGCATGGTAGATGTTGTGAAAAAATTGAAGCCTACTTCTATTGAAGATATTTCTTCTATCTTGGCTTTGTATCGTCCAGGACCTTTGGATGCTGGTTTAATTCCTAAGTTTATTGACAGAAAACATGGGCGGGAGAAAATTGAATATCAAGATCCAAAGTTAGAACCAATTTTGCAAGAAACTTATGGAGTTTTGTGTTTGCCAAAGGGAACTTTAATTGATCAACCAGATGGTTCGAGAAAGGCGATTGAAAATGTTAAAAGTGGAGAGGTAATTTTAACTTCCGATGGTAGGAAAGTTTGGGAGGCAAAAGTTGCTAAACAGTGGCGAAGTGGTGTTAGGGAAATATTGAAGATTACTTTGTCTAGCGGTACAGTAATTTATGCAGGAAAAAATCATCGCTTTTTAACGCCGGAGGGAGATAAGTTTGCCTGGGAGTTAGAACCGGGAGTTAAGAATGGTAATATTTATGGTTCTGCGGTTTATGAAAAATGGCAAGTTTCTAGTAATAAGGAAAAAACGGATAGTTCAAGTCAGAAAAATCAGGAGTCTTTCCTAGAAAAAGCTCCTTTACTTAAACCGATAAATTTCTCAGAGAAAACAAAGAAGGAAAATTGGGAAAAAATCAGAGAAAACCATCTACAGATTTTCCCTTTCACTTTGGCAACTCCTTCAGAAGATTCTATTTCTCAGACAGATACTTCGAGCCGGAAAAATCTAGAGTCTTCCCTGGAAAAAGCCCCTTTATTGAAACCAATAAATTTCTCAGAGAAAACAAAGAAGGAAAATTGGGAAAAAATCAGAGAAAACCATCTACAGATTTTCCCTTTCACTTTGGCAACTCCTTCAGAAGATTCTATTTCTCAGACAGATACTTCGAGCCGGAAAAATCTAGAGTCTTCCCTGGAAAAAGCCCCTTTATTGAAACCAATAAATTTCTCAGAGAAAACAAAGAAGGAAAATTGGGAAAAATTCAGAGAAAAACATCTACAAATTTTCCCTTTGACTAGGACAACTCTTGTAGAAAATTCCATTCCTCAGACAGATACTTCGAGTCGGAAAAATCTGGAGTTTTCCCTAGAAAAAGCTACCTTATCTAGACCGACTAATTTCTCAGCTCAACCTCAGCAGGAAAATTGGGAAAAATTCAGAGAAAACCATCTACAGATTTTCCCTTTGACTAGGACAACTCTTGTAGAAAATTCCATTCCTCAGACAAATACTTCGAGTCGGAAAAATCTGGAGTTTTCCCTAGAAAAAGCTACCTTATCTAGACCAACTAATTTCTTTGATCAACCCCAGCAGGAAAATTGGAAAGAGTCAGAAGAAATCTACGAAAAAAATTATTTACAGGATGTCAGACTTGTTTATGTTATCTCTGTGGAAGAAGCCGGAAAAGCAGAATGTTTCGATTTAGAAATGGAAGACCAAGCTTCGCCTTATTTTCTAGCAGAAGGAGTAGTTGTTCATAATTGTTACCAAGAACAAATTATGAAAATGGCTCAAGATTTAGCAGGATATTCTTTGGGAGAAGCAGATTTATTACGTCGTTGTTTGAGTGGTTCAACAAAAGTAATAGATGCAGCAACAGGCAACTTGGTTAGTCTCAAACAAATAGCTGCCAAACCTGAGTATTGGTTGAGTCGAAAAGTATTTTCTTTAGATATCAAAACTCAACAGATTGTGCAAAAACCAATAACAGAAATTCATCCTAATGGTGTCCGAGATGTTTGGGAAATTACCACTCGTACAAATAGGAAAATTAGAGCTACAAATGACCACCTTTTTTACACAATTTTAGGATGGAAACCTTTAAAAGATTTTGACCTAGGCGATCGCTTAGGTTTACCAAAGAAAATTCCGATTAATCATAGTAGTCAAATATCTGATGCTCAAATTAAACTTACTGCTTATTTAATAGGTGATGGACATCTATCTACTAAGAGTTCTTCTTGTAGTTATTTCTGTAATAGTGATATGGAATTAATTACTGATTTTAATCGCTGTGCAGAAGAATTATTTGGTTCTTCAGCACCTATCGACCAACAACTACATATAGGAAAAAAATCAGTTAGTTATGTTCGTATAGGTTTTCTGTCAGCTTTTAATAATTGGGTAGATAATCATCTCAAACGTGCTCATTCACGGGATAAAGAAATTCCTAATTGGGTATTTTCTTTGTCGAAGAGTCAATTACAACTTTTCTTAGGAATTTTATGGTCAACCGATGGTAGTTTTGACAAAAAAATTGGGCATACAGATTACAACTCTACCTCAGAAGTTTTAGTCAGACAAATCCAACATTTACTTCTACGCTTAGGTATACTTTCTCTATTCAATATTAAGAAGATAAAATATAAAGGTAAACCTTATCTTTCTTATCGAGTTCAAATTACAGGACGCGAGGATATGCTCAAGTTTTGTGAATTAATACAGCCATATTTGAGTAGTTACAAACAAGAGCTTTGTCAAAGTTGTTATTTAGTTATCAAAGATAAGCAAAAGAATCAATCTAAACATTGCCTACCTCCAGAAATTCTTACCCTAATTGCACAAGCTAAAAAAGCTAGTGGCATGACTTGGGCAGAAATAGATAAAGTTGTCGGTGTATGTCGTGGCACAATGTCATCCGGTTTGAATTTTCAAAACACCCCAAGCAGGAGTTTATCTCGTCATAAAGTTAATAATTTTGCCACAGCTTTTGCAGATGAAGAATTAAAAGCAATAGCTAATTCTGAAGTGTTTTGGGATGAAATTACTTCCATAGAATATATTGGCAAAGAAGAAGTTTTTGATTTGACAATTTCTGAAACTCATAACTTCATTGCCAATGATTTTATAGTTCACAACTGCATGGGTAAAAAGAAGGTCTCGGAAATGGAAAAGCACCGAGAAATATTTATTGATGGTGCGACTCAAAGAGGTGTTCATTCTTCAGTGGCACAAGATTTGTTTGAACAGATGATTAAATTCGCTGAATATTGTTTGGCTTATGAGACAGAAATTATGACTGTAGAATATGGTGCTATTCCTATTGGTAAAATTGTAGAAGATAAGATTGAATGTACTGTTTATACGGTCGATAAAAATGGATATATTTATACACAGCCAATTGCTCAATGGCATAATCGGGGTATGCAGAAAGTTTATGAATATAGTCTAGAAGATGGAACAGTTATTCGGGCAACAGCAGAACATAAGTTGATGACTGAAGATGGTCAAATGCTACCTATTGATGAAATTTTTGAGCGTAATTTAGATTTGAAGTGTTTAGGGAATGTAGCAGAATGGGAATTTCCTATCGTCAGTTAACACCTCAATTGAAGCAACAGATTGTTCAAGCATTTGAGGGGGGAATGGAATGCCGAGAAATTCCAGATTTTCTCAATGTAAGTAAACGCTCAGTTCCACGAGTATTGTCAGAAGTAGGAATTAATACTAAACGAAAAAATCGTTATAGTTTTGATGAGGCATACTTCGATACTATTGACTCGCAAAAGAAAGCATATCTACTTGGGTTAATGGCTGCAGATGGCTGTGTAACTTCAACGAATTATGTTGTTTATGAGTCCACCGAACTTTCTCTAGTTAAGTTGTTTAAAGCTGAGTTGAGATACACCGGAGATATCCGTACTATTACCTTTCCACAAGGATATGCTCCTCATTATCGGATTAACTTTTCTTCCAAACAACTAGCAACAGCACTAAAGCAATATGCTGTGGTTGTTGGACGCACTGAGTCAGGTGCTTATTATTTTCCAGAAGCTCAATACTTTAGTAGTTATTTACTAGGATATTTTGATGGTGATGGATGTGCCTATGTTAATCAAGGCAGAAGTGGTGGGTTAGTCTGCATAGTTGGTTCATACCCTTGGGCAGAGGCATTGTCCAATTACCTTGATATGGGCAAGGTTGTTCAGCACCAATCACAATCCGTTTACTATTGGCGAATTTATAGTCAGGAGCATATTCAGCAATTTTACAATTGGGTCTATCAAATACCCGATCTAGGGTTAGATTACAAAAAAGCAAAAATAGAACAGATTTTAAGGAGTTATCGTCGTGGTTAAAATTGTTTCTCGCAAGCTGGCAAAAACAGAAAATGTTTATGATATTGGAGTAGCTAAAGACCATAATTTTGTCTTAGCAAATGGGTTAGTTGCTTCTAACTGTTTCAACAAATCTCATTCCACAGCTTATGCTTATGTAGCTTATCAAACTGCTTATTTAAAAGCTAATTATCCAGTTGAATATATGGCAGCTTTACTAACTGCTAATAGTGGAGACCAAGATAAAGTACAAAAATATATTGCTAATTGTCAAAATCCAAAGTTTCATATTGAAGTCGAACCGCCTAATATTAATAAATCAGAAGTAGATTTTACTCCTTTGCCAAAAGTAGCTACAGGGGAAACAAAAGATAAAATTTTATTTGGATTATCCGCAGTAAAAAATGTAGGTGGAGGAGCAATAGAAGCAATTTTAGAAGCAAGAAAAGAAGGGGGAAATTTTAAGTCTTTAGCCGATCTATGTGACCGAGTTAATCTTAATGCTCTGAATAGTCGTACTTTAGAATCTTTAATTAAATGTGGAGCCTTCGATAAAATTGAACCAAACCGTCACCAATTAATTAAAGATTTAGAAGGTGTAATGAAATGGGCACAAGATAGAAATAAAGACCGGGATATGGGGCAACTAAGTTTATTTGATGTGGCAGAAAAAACAATGCCTGCTTTTGATTCTGCTCCTAAACATTCGCCTGTTTCAGATTTTCCAGCTAAAGAAAAATTGCAGTATGAAAAAGAAATTTTAGGATTTTATGTATCTGACCATCCTCTCAAATATGCACATGAACAAAATCAAATTAAGGATGTTATTACTATCGCTCAAATGTCGGAAAAAAAATCTAAGTCAGTTATAAAATTAGTGGTAATGTTGGCTGGACTTAAAAATCATATTACTAAAAAAGGCGACCCCATGGCATTTCTGCAAGTAGAAGATATGACTGGGCAAGTAGATGCTGTAGTTTTTCCCAAAATATATGAAGAAATTAAAAATTTACTGACAGAAAATGCTCTTTTAGTATTGACTGGGAAAGTTGACAAGAAGGATGATGAAAGTCAGTTATTAGTAGATAGTGCAGAAACAGTAGAAAAGGTAATGGCAGATGGAGTTGAACAAGAAGAAAAACCATTGACAGAATTAGATAATTATCAAAATGAATCAATAAATGAGGAGATAAAAATTCATCAATCTATTGCAGAAGTAGAAAAACCAATAGAGCAATTAGAGAGTCAAAAAAATACTCCGAAAAAAGATGCTGAATTATTCATAACTGAAAATCGTTCTGCTAAACAAAGACAAATAATTATCTTGCAACTGCCAGTACATAAAATTCCTGAAGATAATTCTTTATTTGAACATATTAAAGCTATTTTGAAAGAACAATCTTCTGGGGATGAAGAAAAAGCAAAGGTAGCAATAGGGGCATTAATATCTGATGAGAAACAACAAAAGTTTGTACAATTTGGTCGGCAATTTTGGGTAGAAGATGGGGAGGCAACTATTAATCGTCTTAAAGATGCCAAGTTTGAGGCTAAAATTTTAAATTGCTAAACGATTAATTCTAGGTAATTAATATCATGTGCTCCCTCCGGAGGAGCTACAATTGCAGTTAATTAGTTATAAAAAGCCTTGGTTTGTAGTTACGCCTTAGCGCTCCTAGATATCTAGATATATTTATGGAGTGCTAAAGCTCACAGCAAGTTCAATAATTAATAATTGTTGAACAGCCACCTAATACCAAATTGATAAATCTTCGCTACAAATATTTAGGTTACTGCTTAGGAGTCAGGAGTCAGGAGTCAGAATGAATAAATTTGAGAGTATTTTTTTATGTTGCAATTGTCTTTTTTGTCAAATCAACATTTACCCTAAAACCTTTTAATAGTTGTTATTATTCGTAACATTATTTTTTCAAAATGGTATAACACCTAATTTAATTCTGATGTTGAGTATTAATTTTAAAATTCCCATTACTCGTTTTGGAAACAGGCCCATTAACGTACATAACTTGTTGCGGAACTCCTACCTCAATACCCTGCTCATCAAATGCCTTTTTCAGACGACGGCGAAACTCACGGGCAACCAACCACTGCTGCATAGGCTGAGTCTTAATAATCAATCTAATTTCAATTCCAGTATGAGCAATCTTATCAATACCCAAAACTCTAGGAGCTTCTAAAATCTGCTCTTGCCATTGAGGGTCACAATACAATTGTTTAGCGATCGCCTCCATTACCCCCATGACTCGATCCACATCAGCATCATAAGCTACCTCAATGGCATAATTTACTTGTGACCACTCACTAGATAAATTTCGCACCACCCCAATAGATCCATTAGGAATAGTAATTAACTCCCCATCAAGATTCCGTAATTTAGTAACTCGTAAAGTAATACTCTCAACTAAGCCATCTTTTCCATCTATAACAATCCAATCTCCCACAGCATATTGGTCTTCAGATAAAATCATCAGGCCAGCAATTAAATCTTTCAGTAAGTTTTGAGAAGCTAGGGACAGTGCAAAACTAATAAAACCAACAAAGACTGTGACTACTTGGGTAAAAGTACCTAATTGATGCAAATGATGAAGAAGCGTCACTCCTAATAAAAGATAAACTATAGCTCTCAGCCAAGCTTTGGAAACTCTAGCCAAAGTAGAAACACGCAAAGTTTGACGTTTTTGGATTGATTTTTGTTCGCTCCACCGCCGAGCCAAAAAGTTGGTGAGAACATCCCCACCTTTGATGGTTAAACGAGCCACTAATAAAAGCAGTAATATGAAAAGTGGAGTTCCCAGACTAGCCTCTCGTCCAAAACTTAAAATCCAATCCAATGGAGCCCAACCAACTATTACTTCTTCAGCTCGACTACCCCGAATCGTCACCCCCACCATCCAATTACTCCAGGAGCGGCTCCAGTAAAACAAGCTACTTATATAGCCAATTCCCAGTAACCAAACTAGCCATTGAGTCCAAAATAATGTGGAGTTGTAGAAAGCATGGAGACTGTAGCGTTGTTCTATAGATAGCCTATCAAATTGTGGAGCAATCGCTCGGAATTTTTCAGTAATCTTTGATGAACTGAAAGTCTGATTATCTTCAAGTTGAATAGTCTCTGAGTTTGATAAGCTATCTTTAAGTTTTCTTTGTCTAATAGTAAGTTGTTTTTGTATCCACCCCAGAGTTAGGCTAGTACAAGTCAGGGCAACTAAGAGAAGCATAGCTAGTTGAGCCTGAGCAAGTAGATAAGGAGTCTGACGTTCTTTCCAAGCTTGAATTAGAATATTTTCAGTAATTTCTTTTGCGTGTTTTGCAATTTTTAAAGGTTGGGAGCCACCAAATCTAGGTCTTTCAATGTCTGCTTGAGTAACTGAGTAAATAATTTCTGGCACATCGTTTTTAGGAAATGTGACTGACACAAATGTCGTTCCTTTGCTCTCAGAGGAAGTAGTAACTATCTGTTTTCTCAGTTCTTTTTCTTGAGCTTCTATGGTAGATATTCCCTGCTTAGGTAAAACCTCTTGAGTGTAATTGCTCATATTGTGCAGAATTTTTTGCAACTTGCTGTGAATCAACTGGGAGCGAACAACAGCACTGTAGATACTAGCTTGATTTTTGTTTGTGTTTGAGTCTAACTTGATAAATGAGGCAATAGTTCCAATAATTTTTCCATCTAGAAACACTGGAGCTATTTCCAGGTTTCCCCTATTAAAGACGGGGACATAAGGCTTTACCGAAATCTCTTCATCGGAAGACATACCTAAACCGGGAATAGTTTGGGCAACGGTGGGAAACTCCCAGGTTAGAGCTAGTGTTAAGACTAGCAAAGTAATAGAGAGCAGAAAAGTTAAAATCCGAATAAATTTCCGAACCATAAGAATTATTAAATATACCCATAAATAGGGTGCAGGTGACACACCTTTATAAGGATTTATGTTAATACACAAATTATGGAACTTGGGTAATCATACCTTTTCACGGAAGTCAAAAGTCAAAAGTTCAAAGTAAGATTTTATAGGCTCAAAAATATAAGTATACAGTAATTTCAGGAGATTCTTTCACATTTAAAGTTTGAAACTATTTGTGAGATTTTTAAAGTAAATTGGTATTAAGTAGGTAAATCTAATTAAACGTTAAAAAATTGTAGGGGTAGGTTTAGCCGAAAGCTTTGATATTTCCGATGTAGTCGATTAAAGCCTAAACTTGTTGCGTTTATTTATGCTCACCTATCTTAATCCATTCAAATCAATACTCTGTTAAAAGGAGATATAGCTGCCGTTAGGCTCCGCCAACGCTATTGTTTTCAAGTAAAAACTCGTATATCCACTGATGTAGATCCTATCAAAAAACTCTTATGATTAAATCAAAGCCAATTTTTTTCTTATATAGAATTCTAGATATCGATGAAAAATAACCTACCCGAAAGTTTCTTTTTTATATCCACAGGTGCAGCAACTGGCGCAACTTTCTCTGCTACAGTCGGCAATATGGGATTAATAGGTAGTTTTGGAGGTATCAGTATCGGTGCAACTCCTATTATCGGTGCTGGTGCAGTTGTCGGTGCAGCAACATACGGTGCAGTCGAAGCTATGACAAAATCAGATCCTACTGCTTTTGCTTTTATTGGTATGGGTAGTTATGGAGGAGTCGCCCTTTCTTCTACTCTTAGTGGTATGGGGTTGGGTGTTGGGGGAACTGCTTTTGGTATTGGGATGGGAACAATGGCAGCTTTTGGCGGAGTAGTCGGTCTTGGTATTTATGGATTTTTTCAAGCTATTAACTCATCTCCACAAAACCAAATAGTTGATTCTTTTGCAACTTTTGAGCAGATGGAGAGGAAAATTTCAGATCGAGTTTCTTGGCAAGAAGCTTATAACCAAGCCATCATGGAATTAGACCCGGTCTTTGCTGAAATTGAGACAAAGCAAAAATTTAGCGCTCTGGAAATAGAAGTAGAGTTAGCGCAACTACGGAAAAATATAGGTTGCCAAAATAAATCAAATTATTCTCTCCCACCCACAGAAAATTCTAACTTACAACCACAGGAAAAATTAACTTGGAAATGTACAAAAGTTATCAAAGCACATACCGCCTCAATTAATGCTGTAGCTATTAGTGCGGATGGTCAAACTTTTGCTACAGCAAGTAATGATTATTCTGTTAGTCTCTGGAATATCAAAACTGGTAAACGCCTCTACACTTTTTTCGGATATTCACAGGAAGTACAAACTGTCGCCCTCAACCCTAAGACTTCCATACTTGTTAGTGGAGACTTTGAGGGAAAAATAACCACATATGATATAGATACAAAAAAACATTGTCAGACTTTTTTTAGTTCCAACTCTCCTACCAGTCATGGAGACTCAGTGTTTGCAGTAGCTATCAGTAAAGATGGTAAAAATGTTGTTAGTGGAAGTGCTGACAAAACTATTAGACTGTGGGAACTAGAAACAGGAAAACTTAAGCGTACTTTTGATGGTCATACAGATAAAGTTTGGGCAGTTGCTTGGAGTCACGATGGTAAAACTTTTGCTAGTGGGAGTGCGGACAAAAGTATTCGCTTGTGGAAAATTAACAGTTATCAAGCTCCCCGTATTCTAAAACAACATTCTGGTTGGATAACATCTCTCGCTTTTCACCCCAGTGAAAATATCCTTTTTAGTGGCAGTACAGACTTTACAATCAAAATTTGGAATCTGGAAACAGAGTCGTTAATTTCTACTTTGGTTGGTCATACAGCACCAGTATTTTCTATTGCCACTAATAGTAATGGAAAAATACTTGCTAGTGGTAGTCAAGATGGTACGGTGAAAATTTGGCGTTTGTCTAGTGGGGAACTTTTGCAAACTTTGGCAGGTAGTTATCCAGTAGCTTTTTGTAGTGATGGGTGTTTGGTGACTGGGGGTGATGGGAAAAATATTAAAATTTGGCATCAGGTGATGTGGGATGGTGTGACGTCTTTATCTGGAGAATGGTGGGAAATATTGGATGTGATGCCAAATGCAAATGCGGAAACAGTGAAATTAGCTTATCGTCGTTTAGCTAGACAATATCATCCCGATGTAAATGGGGAAAGAGAGGCTATTTTGAAAATGCAAATTATTAATCAAGCTTATAGTCACTTTCTCCATAAATTAAAGCCATGACTTACCCACGCGAACTTTTAATAATAGACATCTACGAAAAAAAATTTGCTCGTTGTTGCGCTTTAGCGCTCCTAGACATATTTACAGCGGTTTTCATTTGGGTAGATCACAGTAGGGGCAAATGGCCATTTGCCCCTACAAGATTTTTGCTTGTGAAGATGTGGTTCATCAATTTGAAAACCGCTGTATGAAGCGCTGAAGCGCAACTACAAATGATGCTACCGGACATGATATAATTCCTAATTTCCCAATTCAGGATGATTTGCCAAATAATATTTCAACCACTCATAACCACGCGCTAATAATTCATCAAGAGTTTCTATCCGCCACAGTCGCACAACACCAGCATCAGAAGCAGCAGCTAAAAACTTCCCATTTGGACTAAAACTCACACTGGTAATTTTCTCCTGCTTTGCCTCAAATAGCGCTAACAAATTCCCGTTTAAATCCCAAAGTCTTGTCGTACCATCTCCGGCACCCGTAGCAATATACTCATCATTGTTGCTAAAACTCACAGTTAACACCCAACCTTCGTGACCTAAAAATTGAGTGATCGCTTTCCCGGATAAATCCCATAATTTGGCTGTGTAATCTCCAGAGCCTGTAACAATATATTCACCATTGTTGCTAAAACTCACACTTTTCACCTCATTCTGATGCCCCCGAAAATCAGTTATCAATTTTCCAGATAAATCCCACAGTTTGGCAGTATAGTCATCTGAAGCAGTAACTAAATAATTACCGTTAGGACTAAATTTCAGTCCTCTTATCCAACGGTAGTGGGCTAGAAATTCAGCATTTTTTTTACCTGATAAATCCCAAATTCTTACTATTCCATCCGCCGAAGCAGTAGCGATAGAGTTGCCATTAGGGCTAAAACTTATGCTTGCCACCGTGCGTTGATGCTCTGCAAATTCAACAATTAAATTCCCAGATAAATCCCATAATTTCGCAGTCCTATCGTTGGATGAGGTGGCAATATACTCACCATTAGGGCTAAAACAAACACTCCTCACCCATTCTTGATGTGCTTTCAGAATAGATATTTGCTCCCCGGATACATTCCACAAAGCCATATTGCCATCAATTGCACCTGTTGCCAGATACTCCCCACTAGGACTAAAACTAACACAATTAATTCGGCATTCATGCCCCCTCAATTCAATAGTCTGCTGCGGTGATAAATCCCACAACCTCGTAGTTTTGTCGCTCAGAGCTGTAGCCAAATATTTGCCATCAGGGCTAAAACTAATACTATTTACTGGTTTTTGATGCCCCTCAACTTTGTCTATTTGGTTTCCATCTAAATCCCATAATATTGTGATGCCGTCAGCAGAGGCGGTAGCTATGTGTTTGCCATCAGGGCTAAAAATGACACTGTTCACCCGTTTGTAATGCCCTGTTAATTCTGCTAACTGATATCCGAATAAATTCCAAATTTTCGCCGTGCCATCATTGGCAGCAGTGGCGATAATTTCTCCATCAGGGCTAAAACTGATACAGTTAATTCGATCTTGATGTCCTGTCAATTCTCCTAGGGGATAGTTACCAACAAAATCCCAAATTTTGGCAATACCAGTGCTAGAGGCAATTACTAAGTGTTTACCGTCCGGACTAAATTTGAGACAAGTTAATCCTCCAGGCAAACCTTTAAATTCTCTGAGTTGCTTGCCTTGTCTATCCCAAAGTCTGGCTTTGTTATAGGATGAAACTGTGACAATGAATTGCCCACAAGGGCTAAAACAGATATCTGATATACTTTGTTTTTCTGTAAGAGTGAGGATTTTGTTTCCAGATAAATCCCAAATAATAGCATTGCCGTCAGTGGATGCAGTGGCGATGTATTTGCCGTCGGGGCTGAAAGTTACTGAGTTGACTGTTTGTTTATGTCCTCTAAATTTTGTGATTTGTTTGCCAGAAAAATCCCACAAAATAGCACAACAGTCAGTGGAAGCAGTCGCAAGATATTTACCATTGGGGCTGAAAGTAACACTATTAACACTGCGTCGATGCCCTAAAAGTTTATTTCTTTCTCTGATTTTCTGGAGAATTTGTTGTAGGGCAAATATGGGTTTTGTTGCTGGATAATTTTTTAATTGGCGACCGTCCTTTACCCATTTTTTGAGAGTTTTTCCTGCCTTTAATGCTATGAGTAATGCTTCGATTTCTCTCCCACCTGCTGCAAATTTTTTTAAGGCTTCTATGCCAGAATTTTCGATTTGAATTCCTGCTTTAGCTTCTGCCAACATTTGTTCTGCTTTTTGTTGTGCTTCTCTGGCTTGTTGCAGTAATTTTTCTGCTGTTTGTTTGGCTGTTTCTAAAATTTGTTTAGCTTGTCTTTCTGCTGTTAATTCTTTTTGCATTTCTGCTAGGGCTAATTCTTGACTGGCTGCCAAAAAATCATTATCTTCTGCACTGAGGTTTTTACCAATTTTCCACTCTAATGCTTCTTGTAATGCTTGCCCTCGTAAAAGTCTCGATTTATCTTGTCGATTCGATGTTAACCAGGCAGCGATCGCTTGGCTGTATGGTCGTAATTTTGCTAATTCTATTTCTACCCATTCCTGGTTAAATATTGTTTGATAGATTTGATTTTTGACTTTCCATCCACCTTGTTGTTTGACTACTAATCCTGTCAGATTTAGTTCTATTTGTTCCAGACTATCTCCAGAATTAATATTAATCGAAGTCTGGGAATTATTTTGTAAAACTTGTTGGTAAAGTCCTAACAAACGACTAGCTTTCTGTTGATTTTTCAGCAGGCGATCGCGAATAGTTTTTAAATGTTCTGGTTCGTCTTTAGCTTCCCAATTTTCTATTATTTCGACTCGAACTAAATTTGCTACTAATTTTTCTTCTCCACCAGCAGCAATAGGAAAAGGATACATCATTACCAATTGACAGATTTTTTGTGTAAGAAATGGTTGCCCATCTGTCCAAGCTAAAATTGCTTTTAAAACTTCTAATGGGTTGTCAGCTTTTGCTGCTAATCCTGGAGCTAATGTTGTTGTTTCATGGAGTTTAAAACCTGTTAATTGAATTGCTCTACCAATATTAAAAGGTGTACGATTTCTATCACTAATTAAATCTGAAGGTGTAGCTACTCCTAATAATGCAAAAGTCAGTTTTTGATAATTTGGATTATCAGCTCGTTTATTATAACAAGCTCTAATTAAAGCAAAAAAATCATCTATCGAAAAAGGCAAACTCAGAGTGCTATCTATTTCATCTACAAAAATAACTAGACTTTGATTAATTCCTGGCAAAATAACTGTTTCTATAAATTGACTTAATTTTTGAATAGGTGTCAAAAATGATAAATTACTCCACCAATTACTAATATCAAATATATCTAAAATCTCCAAATTACTAGCCAAAGTATAAATAATTCCCGCATACCATTGTTCCACAGAAATATCCTGACTGCCAATAGCTGTTAAATCAATTGCCACACAAGCAATTCCATCAGCTTGTAAACGTTTCATAGTTTGCACTCGCAGACTAGATTTTCCCATTTGTCGCGAGTTCAAAACATAACAAAATTCTCTAGCTTTTAACCCTAGATAAAAATCATCATCTGCCTGTCGTTTAATGTAGGTAGGTGCATCAATTGGGAGACTGCCTCCTACTTGGTATGGGTAATTATTCATGTTTTATTTTATCAGAAGTAAGAAGGAGTTAGGAGTCAAGAGTCAAGATTCTGGGGACAGTTGAAAAAACATTCCCTATTCTAAGATTCATCATCAGTCTATATCCTAAGCAATTCCTTTTTGGCTATATAAAAATTTAATAGCTTTTATTCTGTGAAGAGGTTATTCTGAAACCAGATGCAATTCATTGAGGAAATGAAAATATGCGGAGAAAAAATTACTTATCCCTACCATTTTTCGCTATTTTGACAACTCTGACTTTCTGGGTGCCCAAAGAAGCGCTTGCTATTTCTATAAAAGCTACTGCTACTGGATCTCCTAACCCAACTCCTATTGTTGGGGAGATCTACAAAATGGAGATTTTCTGATTCGACATAATCCAGTTATCCCAAGTTTGCCTACAGGTGATAGACTTGATGAAAGAACAGAGTGGTTATTTGATTTCTCAAGTGACAGTAATCTAGCGCTTTTTCCAACTTATAGCCCTCTAGACTCGGCTATCCTAACTTTGACTCTCTCTCCTGTTAATAGTCTTACAACAGATACTACTGGAGTTCCTGGTCTAAAATCTATTCTTATACGTGACCTTCCTGATATCCCTGCGGTTGGAACCACAGGTAAAGTTTCTATAAATTTGCTAGACTTTGGGTTTACCTCTACAGATATTATCAATTCATTAGATCCTGTTACTAATACAATTTCCTGGTCTTATCAGGATGATGCGGTCATCTCTTTCGCGGAACTAGAGTTGACAGTAGAAGTAGAATCTACTAGTGAACCCACAAGTATCCTTGGTCTCTTGGTTACTGGTACTATTGCTGCTAAAAACGCAAGAAAATTAATAGACTAATAGGAATTAGGTAACGACAATTTTTTCATAATTTTTCAATGGATAATGGCTTTGTTGCATGAAAGTGGCGATTGCGACAACTCCACTCAAGGGAGTGAACTAGATTTCAACTTTGTAGCTCTTGGGCTTACCTGTTTGAATCATACGGTTAAGTATGGCGCATTGTATGAACAACTCCACTGCCTAATTATCAAATTTTCTTCGTCGCAACTTACCTCCAAATATCACTTTGAGTCTAAACATCGTGGCTTCAGATAGGGAGCGTTGATGGTAGCCACTTTCACGCTTCCATTTTTTCCGCCCACAGATGCGAATCCGTCTCAAATTTTCATCTCTAGGATGAGGAGTCCCTTTACAGTTACCATGTTGCCAAATTATATTATGTTCGGTTAAATAGTTATTATAATTACAGTTCGTAGTAGGGCTTCAGCCCTATCTACAGTTCGGGCTGAAGCCCTACTACAAACCATATACTTTATTATAAGTGATTATCCGAACATGATATTACTGCATTTTTTCGAGGTGGAATAGTTGTTTTCGCCCCTAACTGACTTACTTTTTCATAGCACTTGTGCTTATCGTAAGCTCCATCACCTGATACTTGGGTGATTTCACCTTCTACCCCATCTAATAGGTCTGCAAATACTTGGTCGTCACTCACATCATTAGTTGTTACCATCCCTGTGACAATCTCTCCCGTGGCATCATTCACACCTAAATGTAATTTACGCCATGTCCTACGCTTACCTACACCATGAACCCTGGTTTTCCATTCCCCTTCACCATATACTTTGACCCCCGTAGAATCTACTACGCGCGTCAATTCCTTCTACCGTTGGTATCACTGGTATTACAATGGAGTTGTTGGGAAATAAGGTAAAATCAGCCAAGAAGAAATAGGCGCTTAGAAATGCTAAATATTGAACGGGCCTTAAAACAGGATAGGTTACTCAGGGCATTAACAGGATTAAATCGAAAAGCATTTCAATCCTTGCTCTTCGCCTTTACTCAGGTATATGAGCAAACATTAACAGACAAACCTCGTCAACGCTCTGTTGGAGGAGGCCGTAAGGCTCGTTTACGCAATGCTATTGATAATTAGAGATAGTTTTCATTATCCAGTATTCATTAATAGAACCTTCTATTTCCGCTCAACATCAACTTTTTAACAAAATTATCTGACTACAATAGTCAATCAAACTTTATATTATCTGTGCATCCGTGCGCAAATCAGTGTCATGCCTCCCTTCCTTTTTCAAATTACCAATCTTCTCTTTTAACTCTACTTTCTGTTTCCCAATCATCATAATCATATACTTTTTTACTAGGTTGAGGTCGATCATTTATTTTTGCCTCTTCCTCATAATATTCTTCCTCTTTTTCTGATTCTTCCTCAGAGGAATAAATATTAGTTAAAGGTTCAACAATTTTAGTTATAGCGTCTTTCACAAATGACTTAACAAATTCATCTTTTTTGACTAATTGAAATTGTCTTTGTACAACTTCTGTCATCCCACCATCTCCCCAATCTTGATTCTGACGAAAATATTCAATGAAACTCTTACCAGCAATTCTAGTTAAATAAGCTGCACTTACTCCTTGAATAGCTTTACCAATTAAAAAAGTTGCTACAGTTAATTGTAGAGCTGTAGAAATAATTTTTATTACCCCTTCCACAATACCTAAACCAGCAAGAGTTTTTGCCAATGACATTGCTAATTCTTGACCTCTTTCCAAATTCAATTCGCAACCATAAACTTTGCCAATTTCTACTACCATTTGAGCATTAACTGCAGCAGTCGCCAACACATCTACCACTGGCAATGGTGTAACCGCAATCACTCCCGCACCGATCCACTGAAATCTTTCAACAACTTTATCTGCTTGTCGTCGTCTTTGAGTATCAATTAAACGTCTTGCTTCTTCCCCCAAACGTTGAGATTGTAATAGAATATTATCTGCAATCAAATCTTCTCCTTCAGCTCGCAAAACAGCAGCCATGCGTCTAATTAAAGGCATAGTATCAGGTTCTGGCAGATACATTTCTCCACTCTCAAGTCTAACTGATTGGGGATTAGCAGCGATCGCCACAATATCCATTTTACTAACAACTCCTAGTAATCTTTCCCTAAGTCTAACAACAATCGCTTCTTTGTCTTCCTCAGTATAGAGGTCAGTTTTGTTGAAAATCACAAGCGATCGCTTACCAATCTCCGCCAAACTTTTCAGAGCAGTATATTCTGAATTTTGTAAATCGTTATCAACTACAAACAATAATAGATTAGCCTCTGTAGCAAAAACTCGTGCCAGTTGACCCCTTTCTGTACCTGCCACTCCTGCTTCTAAAATCCCTGGAGTATCAGTAATCAAAATTTCTTGTTCTAATCCCTGCATTTTCAGATGATAGGTTTCTCCAGCCTTTGTTGATCCCATAGGTGCTTCTACCCTCCCAACCATTCGACCTATGAGTGCATTTACCACAGAAGTTTTACCTGCCGAACCGGTACCAAAGACTACAACTTTGACATCACCTCGTGCTAAACTGGCCTCTATTTCTTGTGAACGGCTCAATAATGCTTGTCTGGCCACTTCATCTTGTATTTGAATTACTTGTTGCTTGACTGCCTTAAGGGATTCGGACGCAGCCTCAGATTTAACAACTGGAATCTTAATCTTAGCTTTTGATCCTTTTTGCCGTTTACTTTTGGGAGTTGTATATAATATTAGATAATAAACGAAAGCAAAAATAACAATTCCAATTAGAATAACTAAAAGTAGCACTAACAAGTTGGCCAAAACTGGAGGTGCATACCATGAAATTTGACTGTATAGCCATGATAGGGAACTAATCAGCCAAATTATGAGTAATAAAATCAGACAGAGACCTAAAATCAGTGTTAACAGACGGGAAGTAGGCATTTAATCAAATCAACTCAAAAAAATCGTTAGTTTGGAAGCCTTTGAGCTTCAGCTAAGGAGAAATTAATGTTTCATCCAGTCTGCTTGACTATCTCTTCTATTGCAAGGCTTTGTTGCCATAGGTTGTTCTATCTAGAGTACTTCAGATGGTTAGCTTCAGTTTGTGGATGTTCTGCACCTACTGTTTTTGATATTTTTTTTAGGTGTTAGATAAATAGCTCGACTCTCATTTTCCTAGCTGTTTTTACTTTGCTTCCATTACTACAGGGTTTTAGTTTAGGCTTCTCGTTGGTTTGAGAACTTTTCTTTCTAGCTTCGGTATTTCAATCTATATAATTATAGCATCAAGCGGTTAGGGTGAAGGACATTTCTGGTGAACCACAATTTTTAGCAAACTCATTATCAGGAGCTATTTTGATTATTAAAACTAAACTTATTTCCTAACTACTGGGAAAAACTAAGTCCCTGATTACAAAAAAATACCTTTATAAAAGTATAAATATAAACAATTTAATCAACAAAAAAAAAGTTAGCTTGAAAAGTTTCTCTCATTTACAGCAGTTTTGTAATTAATGAGCTACAAAGTTTTAATACCAGGAGTTAGGCAGTGGATGAGTTCTAAACACTACATAAACTAAGACGTTATAGTTTTAATTCACAATATCTACTAGACCTCTCCGAAAAAGAGGGAGTAGGGAGTAGGGGGAAAGAATTAATGATTTTTGCGTATGGAATTGATTTGATTTTTAATCATTGGAGATGTCTACTACATATAGCAATCCTATTTGAGTCATGTCTAAAATTTCGCTGCTTTTAGGGAACAGGGAACAGGTGGGAGTTTCAGGGTTGTTTATTTACTTTTTGATTTTTCACAATCAATGCGCGGATTGCTATATAGTATTTTTGCTTAAGTCCTGAAGACGTTAGGGGAATAGAAGTTAGTATTAAAATATATCTCAGCATCCTCATAATTATAGTCATTACAGGAATCATACCGTTTCACCGAAGTTAAAAGTTAAAAGTAAGATTTGTGATTACTGAAAATTTTGACGTGACAATAATTTCAAGGAATTACTTAACTTGATCAGGAGCGAAACTATTTGTGACATCTTGAAAAATTGCTATTACCCACACTGAAGCTAGAAACCATATTATGTGTGTAGATGTCTATTTTTCAAACTAAGGATTTCTCGTAGCAACCGGTTTTTTTTGCCTCAGTTCTATAATTATTTATTTATATGCTATATTTTTGAACCGGAATACTATATAAAATCTTATATTCAATAGCTGAAACATTAGATAAGGAACAAAAATATACAGAACAGCTATTTGGTTATAAAGTTTTTCCCGTTAATTAAATAAATGAACTACCCTTGTCAAACAGTAAGATTAAGTCAAAAAAAAAAGCCGATAGCTGATAAGCGATGTGCTAATTGCCAGAAATGATAGATGACTTGAATTAGAAGTATAAATACTGCAATTTATTAGATTTATGAAGCTATTTAAACGTGCAAATCTACCAGAAGAAACACAACCAACTCCCAAAATTTCTCCCGAAGGTAGTAGTGATAAAGGTTTAGGAACATTTGGTGGTGTATATACTCCCTCAATTTTGACAATCTTGGGTGTAATTATGTACCTCCGCTTTGGATGGGTAGTTGGTAATGTAGGTTTATTGGGGACTCTACTTATTGTTACTCTGTCCACAAGTATTACCTTTCTCACCTCTTTATCAGTTAGCGCGATCGCCACAGACAGAATAGTTAGAGGTGGAGGTGCCTACTATATGATTAGTCGGTCTCTAGGTCTGGAAACAGGTGGTGCAGTCGGAATACCCCTTTATTTTGCCCAAGCTCTTTCTGTTGCCCTTTATACCATTGGTTTTGCAGAGAGTATTATAGATGCTTTTGGTACCTTTAACCAACTTTATGTAGCTTTGATTACCACAATAGCCGTGGCAGTATTGGCCTTGACTTCCGCAGAAATTGCGATTAAAGCCCAGTATTTGATTATGGGAGCGATCATCTTATCCCTAATTTCATTTGCATTTGGACATCCTCTAGAAGCAACAACTATAGAAATTTGGGCAGATCCAGGCCAATCATCAGAACCTTTTTGGAATGTTTTTGCTGTCTTCTTTCCAGCGGTAACAGGAATAATGGCAGGAGTAAGTATGTCGGGGGACTTGCGAGAACCTAGCCGTTCTATTCCTACAGGTACTCTGGCAGCAGTTGGTACGGGTTATGTGATTTACATGATACTACCAATTGTTATGGCCATGAGGGCAGATGCTAGTACCTTAATAGAAAACCCCTTGATTATGAAAGAAATGTCTTTTTGGGGACCAGCTATTTTGTTTGGAGTTTGGGGGGCAACTCTTTCCAGTGCTATTGGTAGTATTTTGGGTGCTCCCAGGGTCTTACAGGCTTTGGCCAGGGATGGAGTTTTACCGCGTTGTTTATCTTTTCTCGGCAATGGTAGTGGGCCTAATGATGAACCTCGAATTGGTACAGCAGTAACATTAGGAGTTGCTACAGCCACAGTCTGTATTGGGGACTTAAATATTATTGCCCCAGTGTTGACAATGTTCTTTTTGACTACCTATTTGGTTTTGAATGTGTCAGCAGGTATAGAAGGCTTTTTACAAAGCCCCTCTTTTCGTCCGACATTTAAAGTCCATTGGTCATTATCAATGCTAGGTGCCATGGGTTGTTTGGCAGTGATGTTTCTGATTAATGCTGTAGCTACAGTTATTGCTGCTGTGATAGTTCTGGCCATATTTATCTGGCTACAACGACGGGAGTTAGAGACAACTTGGGGAGATGCCAGACGAGGAATATGGATGGCCTTGGTACGGGAAGGGATTTTTCAGATTGGTGAAGAAGATACTAAAAACTGGCGTCCTCATATTTTGGTGCTGTCTGGGATACCTAAAAAACGCTGGCCATTAATTCAGTTTGCAGATGACCTAACTCATAACCGAGGGATGATTACGGTTTGTAGTGTTTTGCCAAGTTCATCTCGGGATGTTTCTCAGCAAAGTGATATGCAGGATACTATTCGTGAGTATTTGGAAAAACGTGGAGTCCAAGTATTGGTGAGAGTTGTAACAGCTACAGACTTTTTTGATGGGGCGAAACTCTTGGTAGAAACTTATGGTATTGGACCTCTGACACCAAATACAGTAGTTCTTGGAGACAGTCAGGAACCTTCTCGGAGCGATCGCTACTGTCAGTTAGTTGCTCATATTCATAAAGCAAAAAAAAATGTAGTAATTTTGCGGGAGAATAGCGAACGTAGCTTTGGTCAATATCGTAGAATTGATGTCTGGTGGGGTGGTTTACAAAATAATGGTGGCTTAATGTTACTTTTGGCCTATTTATTGCGTACAGATATGGATTGGCGAAATGCTGAAGTTCATTTGAAACTGGTAGTTCCTGAAGAAAGTGCAGCTCAAGCAACCCAAGCAAATGTTGATAGTGTGATTCAAAATTTACGCATTGGTGCAAGTTCTCAGGTTTTGGTATCTAAAGGTCGGCCTTTTTATGATATTTTACATGAGTCTTCTCAGGATGCTGATTTGATTTTCCTTGGTATTAGGACTCCAGGAGATAATTTTACCGAGTATTATCAGGATTTACAGTCTAAAACTCTAGGTCTTCCTAGTACAGTTTTTGTTTTGGCAGCTCCAGGTTTTTCTTATGGTGAAGTTCTTAGCGATCGCTAATTTTGATTAGATTTTAGATGTGTGGGAGTATAGCTCCAATACTTGTAGCTTAAATTATTGATCCGCTATGCTCAACCTACCAAAACACAGGTTTGATCTTTGAAGACTGCTTTGTTGATTCATCTGTATGGGTTTGGTTACCAAACCCATACAAATGTAGGGTGCGGATATTGGTAAATCCTGTTTTGCTACGCAACATAAAATGCTCCGCATTTCTGCAGGAAAAACTCAGTTAGAGATTAGTTTTTACTTTTGACTTGCGCGTAGTTCTATATCTTTATCCAAAGGCTTAAAATCTATAGGAACTCCACCTAAATGTTTTAAGAGTAAAATTAATATTGACTATATACCATAATAAATATTGAAGAAAAGTCTACTTAAGTAGATTTAAGTTTCTGCTTTTACAATTCATCTATAACTCCAAATTTTTGAGGCCATTTATCCTGGAATCAATCAATCATCTTGAGGTAGCAATGACTTGATCTGATTGATGAACTCTTGATGATCCACCACTGGTTTAGAAATATAACCGTCAGCACCACTTTCCTTCAAAAAATTTTCTCGATCGCCTGACATAGCATGAGCAGTAACTAATATGATTGGTAGTTTATCTGTTTGAGGGTCAGCTTTAAGAATTTGAGTAATTTTAATTCCATCAACAGATTTACCTTGGTAAACGCTACGAGCTAGAGAAACATCCATCAAAATCAAGTCTGCTTCCTTTGACTTAGCAATTTTCACTACTTCTTCCACATCTTCTGTATGCTTAACAGCTAAACCACCTCTTTTGGTCAAAATTTTGGAAAAAACCCTAGCATTAACTTGATCGTCTTCTACAATTAAAATAGTCTTCATATAATTCTCCTGCTAAAATACCTCTGAGTTTAAGAACTAACACATAGAGTTTAGACTAAATTACTTATGAGAAGCCAGAATGGTTAATTTATTTCAAGTAAGACGAATTAAACACTCAAACAAGGCTTTCTCAAATCATAAACAGCCATTGTCTACGGTTTTGATAATACTTCACTGTCAATTTTTGGACTTTTAACTTCCCATAAAGAAGCCTAATAGTCAGATAAGATTAGGACAAACCAGTTGACGGCATATTTTGTCTGGCTGCTATGATGATTAAACAAGTATGTCGTAAATACTCGCACAATCAACTCTAAAAGATCAACCTCACATCTCAAAACTCATACATAGTTACTGACAATTTTAAAATTAGCAAATATATTTTGTTAAGTGATTAAACTTGCCTTATAGCATCTAGTAATGCTAAAGGTAAGAGTTAAATTCCTCCAGCATAACTGAAATTAATCTACTATACCTTGACATAGTTTCAACTAGATGTGATCTAACATAACAAAGATTTTGATTTGGCTAGTCTTGAAAATACCAGTCGAGTTTTGGAGTGGTGGATAGCATATATTTTGAGTTTTCATCTAAATTTGTGTTGAATTAAACATAAATAAATTTTTCTCTAATCAATTATTGTCTAAGGATTTTAGCTGTATTAGTTACTATCTCCAGTCTTCAAACATTTTTTTGCCCCAAAGTACGAACCTGAGAAAAAAATTATTACTATGGATACATATCTATTAGAAATCTCCATAAAACAGGTAGTAGGGAGTAGGGAGTAGGAAGTAGTGGGAAATAATAGATGATTTCTGTGCGATAATTGATTTGATTTTTTGGTTATCCTGCATTGTAATGATGAGAATATATATTTATTTTCCTACACTTCCCACACCTCCCATACTTCCTATATCATTACTATGAATCACCATCGATTTTTTATTATTGGAGATGTCTATTGAATTACTCATTTACTAACTCTCATAGTTTACTATCAGCACTAAATTAAATATTTGATATTCCTATACTTAATTATAATATTTACTGAGGTTACATAAAATAAATCAGGCCACAAATAGAACCTATCAAAAAATAAAATTAAAGGTTTAAAGTCCTCAACTAATTTTTTTAAAACCTACTCATAGGGATGAAACTTAGTTTTTTATACCCAATAAACTTAGGGTTTAAACCAAAGGACGGATTAATCTACAAATCCTTTATTCGTTATTAATCATTAGTCAACAGTAAATATTTTTAACAGGTTTGTTGGAGAATGGAAATATATTATTATTTGAATAATTTACTGGTGATATTGGTAGCAATCAACCTATTTATCACTCCAATTTCTTAATAACTGATAACTGTTTTAATCACTGGTCTAAGATATGAGAAAATTGGTTCCATTAGCTGGCAAAATTTTGTACTTCTATAATTATATTCCAACTCCTGGTTACTTCAGAATATAACAACTTAGCTTGAGTAAAATAGGATATCAAATTTACTTTTCCTGAATTCCTTAACAATATCCCTAAAATTCTCTAAATTAATTATTTTAATCACATTTACACACTAAGTCTAAAATGTTATTTGTGATTTTTTATACCTCCTAATCCAAACATTAACTCATGGCCAAACAATTAAATTTACTTTCCGGACAAGTTATTAATACAGCACTCCATATCGAAATGCAGCAATCATATCTTGAATATGCCATGAGTGTGATTGTTGGCCGCGCTCTGCCAGATGTTAGAGATGGACAAAAACCAGTTCATCGCCGAATATTATACGCTATGCACGAACTTGGTCTCACTCCAGATAGACAATTTCGGAAATGCGCTAGGGTAGTTGGAGACGTTCTAGGAAAATATCATCCCCACGGCGACCAAGCTGTTTATGATGCCATGGTGCGGATGATTCAAGATTTTTCCACTCGTTATCCATTACTTGATGGCCACGGCAACTTTGGCTCCATTGACAATGACCCCGCTGCTGCCATGCGTTACACAGAAAGTCGCTTGGCATCTATTGGTAATGAAGGTTTACTAACTCAAATTGGCGAAGCTACAGTTGACTTTACCAACAACTTTGATGCATCCCAGCAAGAACCTAAAGTATTACCTGCACAACTACCATTTTTATTACTAAATGGTTCTTCTGGGATTGCTGTAGGGATGGCAACTAATGTTCCACCACATAATTTAGGAGAGGTAGTAGATGGCCTCATTGCTTTAATTGACAATCCGAATGTTTCGGATCAAAAGCTATTTCAATTAATTCCTGGGCCAGACTTTCCCACTGGAGGAGAAATTGTTACCACAGGTGGAATTATTGATGCTTATACTAAGGGTCGAGGTAGCATCCCTATCAGAGGTGTGGCAACTATTGAGCAAGTTCCCACAGGTCGTGGACGACGTACAAAAACAGCTATTGTAGTGACAGAGTTGCCTTTCCAAGTCAACAAAGCAGGTTGGATCGAAAAAACAGCAGACTTAGTTAATGCTGGTAAGATAGAAGGTATTGCTGATTTGCGGGATGAAAGTGATCGCTCTGGTATTAGAGTTGTAATTGAGCTAAAACGTGAAACTGATCCTAGTGTTGTACTGCACCATCTCTACCAACATACTGATTTACTTTCTAAATTTGGTGCCATTATGCTAGCTTTGGTTGATGGACAACCACGGCAATTATCTTTGCGAGAACTTTTACAAGAATTTCTGAATTTTAGGGAACAGACTCTCACCCGTCGGTACACCCATGAGCTAGAAATAGCTCAAGCTAGATGTCACATTGTCGAGGGTTTGCTCACAGCTTTAACAGAATTGGATACAGTAATTGATATTCTCAGAAATGCACCTGATGGCAGCACTGCTAAAGTTAGCTTCCAAGAAAGTTTGGGTTTAAGTGAAAATCAAGCTGATGCTATTTTAGCAATGCCAATGCGGAGACTGACTGGTTTGGAAAAGCAAAAATTAGAAGAAGAATATGAGCAACTAATAGCAAAAATACAAGAGTTAGAAAATTTATTGAGCGATCGCCATCAACTGCTCAAAGCGCTGAAAAAAGAATTACGCACCCTAAAACGGAAATATAACGACCCTAGACGTACTCGAATTATTGACCAAGCAGAATCAAAAAATGCAGATAAGTTTGCATCTATTTCTCAACAGAAAAGTAATCTAGAAACTGGTAAGCAAGAAACAGATAGACAAACTAAAGGTAGAAGTAGAAAATCAAAAAGTACAACAGTTGAATCACAAGTTTTGACTTTAGAAGCTACACCGCCACCTACAGAAAAAGTTGTGATAGAATTTACCAACCGAGGGTATGTCCGACGACTTCCTGCTAAAGGATTTGAGAAACATCAAATAGATAAAAAATCTGATATTAGTATCAATAATAGTGACGATTTTACTACTAATATAATTGAGGCAACTACTGACAAAACTTTAGTATTATTAACTCGTACTGGTAAAGCATATCCTCTAAAAGTAAATGATATTCCTACTGCTTCTAACCGTTCGACAACACGAAATGAAAATAAAGGGGTGCCTTTAGTCACTCTATTACCACCATCAGCAACAAAAGAAATTCAAGATGCTCGTAGAGAAATTATTGTCGCTCAATTTGTTTTAAATGAAGCAGAGGAAAATAAAGACTTAATTATGTTGACCCAAAATGGCAAGATTAAACGTTTATCTTTGTCTGATTTGAGCGATCTGACAAATCGTGGTGTGACAGTAATTAAACTAAAGGAAGATGATGAATTACGTTATGCTAATCTGGGTAAAATAGGAGAACAAGTAGTTTTAGCAACTTCTGGTGGACGATTATTAAGATTAGAAATAGATGACGAACAATTACCATTAATGGGGCGTGCTGCTCAAGGTTCTCAAGCAACTAGATTAAGGAAACAAGAAGAGTTAGTTGGTTGTGTGACTTTGGATGTAGAAAGTAATTTATTATTAATTTCTGAACAGAGTTATGGTAAGCAAATTCCTGTTGCTGGTTTGCGAGTAGCTAATCGTGGTGGTATTGGTCAAAATGCTTTTCAATTTACTAGACAAACTGATATTTTGGCAGGGATAGTTGTTAGTAGTTCAGATGTTCTAGTCCAGATGTTGACAACTAATGGTAAGGTTTTTGGGATGATTGCTGATTCAGTGAAAGTTTATGGACAGGATGATAAGGGCGATCGGTTGCTGAAGTTGGCTGCAAAGGAAAGAATTATTAAGGTGATTGGTTATTAATTAGTTAGCCTCCTACGGAGGAACTTTCCTTTGGAATGCTACGCATTCATGTCGCGTAGTGAAACGCGCCTTGTACGGTAGCAAAATAGTTATCAGTACCTCCGACTGAAGTCAGAGACTTGAAATACTGAAGTTGATTTTTTTCAAACCCTATCTAAAGGAAGACTATTGACCTTATGTTTTTGTCAAAATTGAATACTTTCAATTGAGAGTCTCTCGGCAAAAAGTTAAAAGTTGTAGATTGTTAAGACGACTATACCTATACATTCTGTCCATACTTGTCTTTGAATGTCGAGAAAATTGCCGTCTAATAGCAAGCATGATAAATATTTCGATACTTTCTTGAGTAGGGGAGAAGTAAAAATATGAATAATTGATACACTCCTGGCGTACTATAGCGTTGCTTGCTTAGGTCTTTATAACTTAGCAACTCAAAGTGCAGTCTAGAAAAGGTCTACAAAAAATAATATGTAAATATGCCAGAGCGCACTGCTATAATTATCAAAAATGCCATTCCCCTTGCTTTGCAGCCAAATAATATTCTATCTTCAGTCATTGTCAAAACACAAGAAAAGTAGGGGTTTGGTAACTAAATCCCTACGAGACTTGAATTGTACCGATGTTACTGTATTTGATATAAAACACATAACAGTTAGTTCTGCACAACTAATACTGAACATTTAGCATGGTGAATTACATAACTACTCACACTACCTATAACCAGTTCGCTAAAAACAGAATGTCCTCTACGACCCATAATTATTAATTCAGCACTCCACTCCTCGGCAACTTTACATATTTGCTTGCCTGGTACCCCTTCAGCTTGGATAAATTCTGTACTTACGCCTGCTGTAGTCGCTTCGTTAGTCCGTGACTGCAATATTTCTAGACATTTTTTTTCAAAATCTTCCCATTTTTGTCGATATTGTGCAATCAATTCTTTGTTAAATTCCCTAGAAACTACCCCAAAACTAATTGGGCTGTCTTCTTCTTCTGGTGATAATACATGCAATAATTTTAAGTAAGAATTGTTGAGTTTTGCTAAGTTTAGAGCAGTGGCAAAAACCCGATCTCCTACTGTCGATGTGTCCATTGCTGCTAGAATTTTTTGATACATAATCTAGTAAAAAGTTAATTATTTTGACTGATACTAATTATTGTATCCGAATTATCAAAAAAAAATCTATATTTTAGGACTTATTTAAGTATAAATATTAGTCTTATCTACTCTCAATTAAATTTCCTACAAACAGTTTTATAAGTTGGCTATTTGACTCATTAACAATTAAAAATGCTAAAATTATAGAGTAGATATTACATTAATTATTTTAGTAATGATTGTTAGTAACTTTTGAGATGTCTTATACAACATAATTTTTAACAGCTAATGTTTCTAAAAGTTAGCGATCGTCAGAATTATATTTGAAAAAATGACAAAAAAATAAAGTCAATAGCCTCCCCTTTTAAGGGGATAAAAAAGTGGTCGAGAGATGGCGAGGTCTCCCGCTCTTGCAGAGCCGCTCTGCTAACGCCATATCTAATCGACCAAGAGAAAATCAACTTCAGTATTTCAAACCTCTGGCTTCAGCCGGAGGAACTGGGTTAAAAGTTCCTCTGCAGGAGGCTAACTGATAACTGAAATACTAATCCTGTACAACATGAACAGAACAATGAGCGCGATGGATAACATAATTACTTACACTACCTAATACCAGTTCACTAAAGACTGAATGTCCACGACGTCCCATAACAATTAAATTGGCACTCCATTCTTGGGCTAGTTTACAGATTTCCCGACCAGGATTACCTCTGACTTGAGTAAATTCTGTTTGAAAGCCAACATCTTTTGCTGCACTTGCTTTTGATTGCAACATTTGTAAACATTCTTTCTCAAACTTTTCCCAAAGCTGATGATATTCTTTCATCATCTCTGGATCGTAACCAATATTCATTGGCCAAAAGCTGATAGGACTTTCTTCTGCTTCTTCCGAGAGAATATGAACTAACATAAGATTTGAGTTACCAATTTTTGCTAACTTTAGAGCTGTATCAAAGACGCGATCGCCAATGGTAGACGTATCGATAGCAACTAAAATTTTTTCATACATAAATTTTTACTCCCAAATTTTATTAATATCTACATCTATTTATATTGTATAAAATTACCCAAGTTATCTAACAATTAAGTAAGTCAAAAATTATGAATCTTAATATCTTACCCGGTAAGAGTTTTCCTATTGGTGCCACTGCCTGTCAAGATCCCGAAGGAGTAAATTTCTCTATTTATTCCAAAAATGCTACAGCAATAGAATTACTACTATTCGATGAACCATTAGCCACTAAACCAGAACAAGTAATTTTACTTGACCCAAAACAACACAGAACTCATCATTACTGGCACATCTTTATTTCTGGTATTGGAGCGGGACAAATATATGCTTATCGAGTTTATGGACCTTTTAATCCAGAAAAAGGTCATCGGTTTGATGGTACAAAAGTTTTACTTGACCCTTATGCTAGAGTTGTAGTGGGACAAGAAAAGTATAGTCGTGAAGCTGCTACAGGTAATGGTGATAATTGTCCCTACGCCCTAAAAGGGGTAGTAGCTGACCCAACTACTTATGATTGGGAAGATGACAAACCTCTAGAAACTCCCTATGCCACCACAGTTATCTATGAAATGCACGTTGGTGGATTTACTCGTAATCCTAATTCTGGTGTCCCTCCGGAAAAACGAGGTACTTTTGCTGGGTTAATTGAAAAAATTCCCTACCTCAAGGAATTGGGAATTACTGCGGTGGAATTATTACCGGTACAACAATTTGACGAACAAGATGTGCGCGAACCCCTAATTAATTATTGGGGTTATAGTCCAATCGCTTTTTTTGCTCCTCACCACAATTATAGTTCTCGCCAAGATATTTTCGGACCGATGGATGAGTTTCGGGATATGGTTAAGGCATTGCATAAAGCAGGAATAGAAGTAATTTTGGATGTGGTGTTTAATCACACGGCGGAGGGTAATGAAAACGGACCGACTGTTTCTTTCCGGGGGTTGGAAAATTCGACTTACTACATTCTGGAAGCGGATGATTCTAGTTGCTACACTAATTATAGTGGTTGTGGCAATACTTTCAATACGAATAATCCTTTTGTACATCGCTTAATTGTTGACTGTCTTTGTTATTGGGTTAGAGAAATGCACGTTGATGGCTTCCGGTTTGACTTGGCATCTGTTATGTCACGCAGTGTAACTGGCGATCCATTGGAAGATCCTCCTGTTTTATGGGCAATTGAATCTGACCCTGTTTTGGCAGGAATAAAGATTATTGCTGAAGCTTGGGATGCTGCTGGATTATATCAGGTAGGGTCATTTATTGGCGATCGCTTTGCTGAATGGAACGGACATTATCGTGATGATGTGCGTCAGTTTGTCAAAAGTGACCCCAAGATAGTTGATAAGTTAGCAGCAAGAATTATGGGTAGTCCTGATATTTATCCTCAACCAGATCGGGAACCTAATCATAGTATTAATTTTATTACTTGCCATGATGGTTTTACTATGAACGATTTGGTTTCTTATAATGAGAAACATAATGAAGCAAATTGTGAGGATAACCGCGATGGTGCTAATGATAATTGTAGCTGGAATTGTGGAGTAGAAGGAGTTACGGATAAGCGGGAAATTGAAGTATTAAGACTGCGACAAATTAAGAATTTTTTCACTGTATTGTTTTTTTCCCAGGGTACGCCAATGATATTGATGGGAGATGAAGTCAGGCGAACTCAATTGGGTAATAATAATGGTTATTGTCAAAATAATCAACTTAGTTGGTTTGATTGGAGTCAAATTGAGAAACAAACTGATCTATTACGATTTGTCAGAGGAATTATTAATTTCACTCAAGACTTAGAAATTATGCGGTTAGATAAGGTTTTAGCTACTTTTGGACAGGGTACGCCAGAGTTATATCTGGAAGAGATGAAACCAGAGTTATCTTTAGCAGTAAAAGAAGCAGAAATTGACCCGAATGAAGTACCTAATATTAGTTGGCATGGAGTACATTTTGCTAAACCTGATTGGTGGGAAGGTTCTCGCACTTTAGCTTTTAGTTTAAGGCTTCCAGGGCTACCTTCTGCCATCTCCGATGAGGAGAAAGCAGGTGAATATTTTCATATTATGTTGAATGCTTATTGGAAACCTCTAATGTTTGAGTTACCACTTTTGGCAAGAGGAGAAAGTTGGTATTTAATTGTTAATACTGCTTTTTCTTCTCCTAGAGATTTTAATGATTTAGATACAGCTACAAAAGTTATTGGTGTTAGGTATCGGGTTGAAGCCCGATCTGCTGTTGTTTTAATGGCAAAAAAAGTTGGTTAGTGGTTAGTAAAGTATAGAAACCGGGTTTGTATTGGATGTCCTAGTATACTAACATCTGTCTCCCATAAACTCGGTTTCTGGTTTGGGTGCGTAATATCATGTCCGGTAGCATCGGTATTGTATAGAGAAGTTAAGGAAGAAGGAAGAAGGAAGAAGAAAAGGAAAAGCCTTACATAAGGTAAATATTTCCCCAACTTTTACACAAACGATACCAGCGGACATGATATAAGTCACGATCATATCAAGTCTCATGACTTATATAGAACCCATTTTGTATCTCCAAAAAATAGGTCGGAGGGATAATAAATTGATAATTTATGGGTAATAATTGATTTGATGATTGGATTTTGGGAGATATCTAATACACCCCATCTCCCCATCTCCCCATCTTCCCCTCTACTTTTAAATAGATACCAAATGGTTTCTATAAGAACCCGGTTATATCAAATCCGGTTAATTGCACATAGAATCTGGTCATAGGATATGTCTTGATAATTTTTTCAATTACTTTAATAGATATCTCGCTAAATTCCCCACCGGAGAGTAGTTAGGGGTTGGTCTCCATCTCCCCATCTCCCCATCCCCCCATCCCCCAACCATATAACAAGTATTCAACCTGATTTGATATTATATCATGTCCGGATAATCAGTGATAAAAAAGTTTTTGTTTGTAGTATAGCTCTCAGCCCGATATATACTTAGGGCTGAAGCCCTACTACGAACTTTAATTATAACTATTCAACCGGATTTGATATTATTCCTGTTCCTGTCGATGAACCAACTATTCCCCTACTCTCTAAAGCCATCAATATACCACTACGCAAATAGGGCAGGGACATTAATAAATACTCAAACTCACTCAGGAATTACTTCTAACTTCCGAATTCTGACTTGCGCGTAGCACCCCAACCCCACCAAGGACTAACCTCTAATACTCCTGTTGGGGTCAATATGACTCTAAATAACCCAAATGGTTTTTGGGAAACAGGTTTACGATCGCCGTCATTCACTAACTTAGGTAGAGGAGTTTCCAAAACATAATCTTTCGCAGATTGATTTATCGGTTCATAACTAGCGATCGCCCCATCAATATCTACCCTAACTTGATATTCTAAGTCTTCATACCATGTAGGAGTTTCTCGCCAACTCCGATCAATTTGCTGATACAGCTTTTGATTCAAGTCTTCTAGTTTGGCTATTTCCTGAACCTCTACTGGAATTATTTCAGGGTTTGGCTTTGCCACATTTGACTTAGGAGGTGATTTTTTGAGTGAAACAGGCCATATCTTAATTGTTTCATCAGCACTACCACTAACAAGAGTTTTCCCATCTTGAGTAAAACCAACAGACCAAACAGGTTTAGTGTGACCTTGATATTTCTCCATTGGTTTTTGAGTTTCTACCTCCCACAAAAGAATTTTGCTGTCGTAACTACCACTAGCTAAAGTTTTCCCATCCGGACTAAAAGCAACAGAAAAAACTGCATTTGAATGCCCATTGAAAGTTCCAACTTTTTTACCTGTCTCTGGTTGCCATAGCTTTATAGTTCGATCTTGACTGCCACTAGCAATAGTTTCTCCATTAGGATGATACGCAATTGACCAAATAGGGTGATCGTGAGCAGCTAAAGTATTCTTTTCTTTTCCTGTTTTTACTTCCCACATTTTGAGTTTTCCATCGTTACCACCACTAGCTAAAGTTTGCCCATCGGGACTAAAAGCTAAGGAAATGACTGGACTAGAATGCTGAAAACGTAAAATTTCTGTTTCTGTTTTCAAACTCCATAATTTAATAAAACCTCTATAACTGCCAATTGCTACAGTATTTCCATCAGGGGAGATCGCTACTGCTTTGATGTCATCAGAATTAAGATTAATAGCATGAACCAGATTGCCATTACTAAGATTCCAAAATTTCACACAGTCATCCCAACTACCACTGATCAAAGTTTTCCCGTCAGGACTTATTGCTAGAGATTCCACAACGTCAGTATGAGCATCTATAGTACGAATGAGTTTACCTGTGGGTAAATCCCAAATTTTAATTATACCATCATAACTGCTACTAGCTATAGTTTGTCCATCTGGACTAACAGCAACTGCATAGATCCAAGTTGAATGACCTGATAAAGTTTGCAGTGGTTTCCTGATTTTTTCTACTTTATAGTTTGTTTGTTTGATTCTTTTTGATAGCAAACCTTGGAAATCTATTCCTTTAATGATGAGAGTTGTTGCTATTGCTGTAGTTAATGCTGTTACAGTTATTGTTTTGGTAGGATTCAAGAGAACTTGTTTTGATTCCATAATTTTTTAAATGATGTAGATTTCAATAAATAAGAAGGAGTAAATTTTGCCTTTTTTCAAAATTTACAATTCTATCATTGTGGCTGGAATGAAGTGTTTATAAGTTGTCAGTTATCGCAGTTGTTATTACTATGAAGAAATTATCAAACTCTTATTTGCACCAATAATTCAACTTCTGAATTCATAATTCTAAATTAGTTTCTTTTTTTTCTTATATTCAATCCATTTTCTGATTAAAAATAAAACAGTTATTCCTATACTGCCGATTATTCCTAATGGTGTAAGATAACTCCAATGACCAAACATTTTGTCACTAATATGCCAAGTTAAAAGGAACATTAATGTATAAGTTAAATAATGTAGCTTTCTCCAATCTTTTTTCAATTTTTTGATACTCCAGTCATTAGAAGTAACTGCTAAAAGTGTAAAAATAGCTAGTATAACTATTCCTTGTAAATAAATAACATAAGACTCAATATCAAAGACATCAAAGTTTCTTTTCATAAATAATAAGATGCCATGACCAGCTCCGAAAACAAATGATATTACTCCTATTTGACGGCGATATTTGAGTAACATTTTGGGAATACTGGTATTTTTAGTAGCTGGAAAAACTATTCTCAGAATTGTCGGTAGCAAAGTAATGATGTAGGCAGATAAAGAGAAAAATCCCAGGTAACTAGCAAAGCTTGGTGTGTTGATGATGAAATTTTCCATTTCTCTAATTTTGTAATATTTATAGGACTTACACAATACAAGGTATTTTCGTCATTGCGACGGATAGGGAAGCAATCTCAAACCTTAGTTTTTTGTACCTCATGCGTAAGTCCTGATTTATTGAAACTTTGTTTGATTGAATAGCTTTGAGAATATACAGATATATAGTCATTTCAAATAAGAATGAAACGGCTAAATCCCTGATTTTAAAGGATTATATCAAGCTTCAGTTTCTTAAGTTGATCAACTAAAGGCTTTTTTTACTTTGAGTGAGTCAGTAGCCATAAATTTTCTTTTTTTCATATAAGTGATAATAAATATTTTTTTTGGCCTTTTAACTCTTTAGTTTAGTCTGGAAAACTGTATGTCCATGAGTAACTGGACTTAAAATATCACTTAAGTGATTTACTTGAATAACTTAAGTGTAAGCAATAACGCTCAAAATCTGCAAGGGAAAATTGTAAACTTTTGTAAACTTTTGAATGTATTACAGCAAATTGATAAATCTTTGCTAGATTTTCTTGAGCGGTGGAGATGGGGAGATGGGGAGATTCGTATATTTGCACAATTTTTTGTATTTGATATAAGAATAATTAATACGCTCTTAGCTAATAATTATCAAAAGGGTTATTCAGTCTGTATTAATTACTTACTAATATAAATATCTCGTTTCTATCCGATCTACGGATAGTGCTATCTAATCGAAAGAAAGTATCACTGGTAAATAGTTTTAACTATGCGTATAGAAGCATTAGTCATTGGAATTAATTCCTATCCATTTCTGAAAAAAAAGAAACCTGGAGATTTCAACCTTAAAACACCTTTCATTAATTGATAATTGATAATTACCTCTGGTTAAAACCGAGAGGATTGAAT
>NZ_JBNHER010000015.1:0-7499 GCF_050015975.1 Dapis purpurea BLCC-M126
ATAAAATTAGCTGATGAGCAAAATATTTCATCTGCCATAAAAAATATATAGATAAGGTTTGACTTACTCCCACAGATACCAGACTATAAATTTCTACTTCTGACTGAATTTTCTCTCAGACTAGAGAAGATTTGTCGGTAAAATTAGCTGATGAGCAAAATATTTTATCTGCCATAAATATATAGATAAAGTTTGACTTGCTCAAAAAAACTTGAACTACTATAAATTATCTTGCCAGGTTTCCTTATCTTCATCAAAAAAGTGGGTTACACCAAAACCAAAAGCACGATTTTTTCTTAAATTTGGTTGTAATTCTGTGGCAAGTTGAAGTGCTGCCTTTCTGGCAATTTTTGTTTCAAATACTGAAGAAAAAACTGCATCAATAGAATAATTTTTGCAAAAGTTACGGAGTTCTCTTCGCGAACCAAAGATAGCAGGTTTAATCACAAATATTCCTTGCCAACCTTGTTGATAATATTGTTTCATCTTTCTGAGATTGGCAACAGATTCATCTAAGGCAATAGGTATAGAGTAGGCATTACTTAATTCCAACATTTCTGAAAATTTATCTACAGGTAAAGGTTGTTCAATAAATTCAATGATGTTGAGATTTTCGCAAATTTCTAACCATTGCTTTGCTTCTTCAAAATTTAATCCTCCATTAGCATCCAATCTCAGATTTATTTTGGTAGGGAGTTCTTTAACTAACTGCTGAAATATTTCTAGTTCTGTTTGAATTTTATCAACTCCAATTTTCCATTTTAAAGTTCCATATCCTTCTTGCCAAAGTTGCTGCCAAATTTCTAACGCTCCTTCTCCCTCTGGTAATAAAGCACTATAAAAATTAGGTTTTTTTAGTTCTTCTTTTTCCTCTACTTGTAGTTGTTGAAAATTTTCCCAGGCTGACTCAAAACCAAATTTACAACTAGGTAAATTATCGGGAATAGAAAAAATAGTTTCTTTTGTTATTTCTTTTGGTAACTGTCGGCAAAAATCTAAAGCGTCCGACAAAGTTTCCGAACCAAACCAACTTAAAGGTGCAATTTCACCTAAACCTATTTTCCCAGTTTTATCGGTTAGTTGTAGAATAATTCCTTCTCTAATATCCCAAATACCATGACTGGTTTTGAGAGCTTTTTTGAAGTTTCGTTTGTAGGGTGAAAATTGTAGTTTATAGTGCATAGTTTTTGTAAAATATGCTTTTGTAAAAACTAAAATGATTATATCTTTAACTTAATAATAAATAGATGATTTATAGCAGTTGTTATTATATTAAACTATAGTATCTATAGCAATTCTCTAATCAATCGATTCTAATATTTTTGTGGTAGGGGCTATTTGCGTAATTAGAAGTATGACAAACGGAAATCGACTGTACAGGAGTCATAATTTTCAAGGTTAAGGGCTCAAATTAACTATTCTTAAAACTGTCACAACCAATGCGCGGATTGCTATATATTCAATATAATTTCTCTAGAAAAGTTATATTTTTACTGTCTGATTTATTTACTTAAAAACAACTATAATCCTTGATTTTAAAGTTACAAACTAAATTTTAAATAACTACCTACTAAATCTGCATTTCTCAAATTAGATGAGACTCAAAAAGGGTATTTTTTACAAGAAGAATATCTTCAGCGAGGTCAAGTTTTAATCTCAGTTAAGATCCTGATATTTTAGGCAACTAACTTTATAGATCGTATGAAATTCAACTTTTCTTGAGTTATAGCAAATTCAAAAAATATAGTTACTGTAAAAAAGGGAGTTGGGAGTCGAGAAAAGCCTCGATCTTTAATTTTTCTATATTGGTAAACCAAGGTCTCAGCTACCTACTAAAAAAAGGTTAATGTAGTAGTATTTTCTGAAACTGATATTACTTCTTCCTCCTTACCTATACCAAAAAATTTATCAGAGTTTCTATCCATTCTCTAGGGTTTTCACAGTGAATATTATGACCAGATTCAGGAATTATTTTCACTTTAGCAACCTGACATAATTCTGCAATTTCAGTATTAATAGCTTGAAATTTATTATCAGAGTCTCCCACCATTAATAATGTAGGAATCTGATGATATGATAATTTATCCCACAGTGAAGGTTGATTTCCTATTCCCAAATTTCGGAGAGATTTTGCTAACTCTAATGTATTATTTTCTAACCGCCTTTTTCTAACTTTCTCAAAATTATTATGCTGCCTCAAAGATTCAAACAATGGTTGACTATACCAGTTCGATAAAAAATTTTCATATTTGCTATTTTCCAACTTATAAGCTAATTTTAAATCTGACTCATAACGTAGCGATCGCTCTACTTTACTCTTTAACCCTGGAGATGCTGACTCTAATATTATTTGTTCAAACCGAGTAGGAAAATTTATCGCCAGATATAATGCCAATCTTCCACCCATCGAATAGCCAAATAAATAACATTTTTCAATCTTTAAATTATCTAATAAACCAATCAATGCTATGGCAGTATTAGGCATATTGTAATATTCTTCACTGCCAAAAACTCTAGTTTTTCCATGCCCAGGCAAGTCAACTGCCAGACAACAAAATCTTTTAGATAACCGGGGAATAATTTCTATAAAATCATTACTACTCCCCATAAACCCATGTAATAATAGAATAACTTGTTTATTGTTTTTTTCAGTTAAAGAGTAGCTAAATTGATAATTTTTCAAATAAATCATTCATCAATAATTATCAAGAGGGTAATCCTAGGTTTGCCCAGAAATAATTTCACTATTGGCAATTGATATAACTACTGGACAACGAACTAGAAAATCGATTTCTAAGAGAGCATTTAAACCGAGGGTATATTATAGGTAGGTATTGCTTTATCTAATTTTATATCCATCATAACATCAGAACTAAATCTTCAGATAGATTACCTCTATACTCTATAGTTACAGGTTTATTTTTCGTTAAATAAAGCTGACTATAAACTTGATCTCGACTTGATAAATGAACTTAAACTTTACCCTAAATTACATTTTAATTTTCATCTAGTTCAGGAAAAATTATTAATAAGGACTTATTTAGGATATTTTTGGATAATTTCTGCCAAGGTGAGGATCTTATAATTCTCTACTTACGTTATTTTTTTCTATCTCTTAATTTTGACTTAACCGAACAAATTATGGTGGCAAATATACCACCATAATTTCCAATTATCTATTCAGACTTAACAAACTTCAGGGCAGCAGAATTCAAACAATAACGCAACCCTGTTGGAGGGGGACCATCAGGGAAAACATGACCAAGATGAGCACCACAATTATTACAGAGAATTTCGGTTCTCCGCATAAATAAACTCCAGTCGGCTTCTTCTTTGATATTTTCTTGATTAATCGGTGCCCAATAACTAGGCCAACCTGTTCCAGAATCGTATTTTTCTTCTGAACTAAATAAGTCAGTACCACAACAAACACATTTATATATTCCTTTTTCTTTATTGTTGTGATATTCCCCTGTGAATGGTCTTTCAGTTCCCTTTTTTCTAGTTACATTAAATTGTTCTGGTGTGAGTTGTTCTTTCCACTCTTTTTCACTTTTTTGAATTTTATTAACCATGCCTTTAATTTTCCTTTTGACAAATTGTTATATTTCGTAGTACAACGCTAATTTTTAAATGCTATAGACTATTGTTCTTTACAAATCATAACATATTATTGAAGGAATAACCTAAGTTAAGAAACTCTATAAATAAATTTAGGGAATTTTATGAATGACGCTCGATTTCTCACACTTTATTTTTGTAGGTAGATTATTTTTCTTACTATCTAATCTTAATAGATATAGCAATTCTCAAATTGGTAAAATACAAAACTTTTGTATTTTAAGGAATAGGGAACAGAGAATAGTGGATGGGGAAAAGAAAAAAAGATTTTGCCTCATTAATATGAGAACTGCTATAAATATATAGCACTACAAAAAAGTGTCAAGGTAGATATAATACTTCAAAACCTTAGTAAACATTTAGAGAGTGTTTGTAAACTAAAGATTAAGACGGCCAGAGTGCTTAATGTTCGGTGAGTGGGGTGCGAAAAGTTAAATTTTGCCTACAATTCATAGTTATTGTCGCCTAACCCACCCTACGCCTCGATTTAATATTCCTTTTACAAACAGTTTCTTAGCTATTAGCTCTCAGTTCGAGCGCAATAATACTTAATCCTTAATGAATATAAAGCTGACTTTTCAACTTTTTTAGTAAGATTGAATTATGGCTTAATAATATCCCTTAATAAAAGGGTTTAAATAAAGCTTTTATCCTGCACTAAGAGCAATAGCTGATTGCTGTTAGCTGACGGCTGAATTCTTACAAACCTTAAAGATAAAATTTTCATTCAAGCTGATAGCTGAGTGTTTATAACTTTACTTACTCTCAACCATTTTTTTAGGAATAACCTAAATCTATAGTTATTGCAAATATTTTCAGATTCACAGAACAAATCCTAAGCCAAATAGTAATCCACTAAAGAAATGTAGATAAACTGCAATAAATTTACAGTTACTAACTTTTTCTGGTTGGTCGTGATGATTACTAACGTGACGACATAAATAAATAGCAAAAGGCAAACCAGCAAAACTTAATAGAGTCCAAACTGGGAAAAATCCTAAACCTACACAAATAGAAATTAGTACAAAAACAATTCCACAAGACCAATTTAATACTTGAGAACCTGCTTTAGTTCCCATTCTTACAATAGGCGATCTCTTTCCTGCTGCTAAGTCATCTTTTACTTGATGAAAGTGAGAACAAAATAGAATAATAGTTGTAGTAATTCCAATAATTATTGATGCAATTAAAATGTTAATTGACCAACTCTTAGTTTGACTATAGTAAGCAGCAGAAATTGCTAAAGGACCAAAAGCAAAAAAGCAAAGAATTTCTCCCAAACCTTGATAGCCTAATCTAAAAGGAGGACCTTGATACAAATATCCTAAAAAACAACACAACAATATTAATCCAATTACAGTTAAATCTTGCAACCACCAGCTAATTATTACAATTCCCAAAATACCTAAAAATAAACATAGATTACCTAGCCAAAAAATCAAGTCTTTATTCCCAGTCAAGTTCACCAAAGAATGGTGCTTATTTTTATCAATGCCTGTTTCCGAGTCAAATACATCGTTACTAATATTTTCCCAAGCCAAAATCAAAATTGCCGATGTGATAAACGTTAAAAAAATAGACCAATTAATCCCATTTTTTTCCCACACAGCTATTGCTGTTCCTACCCATATCGGCATGATTGCTACACTATACATAGGTGGTTTAATGGCAGCTAGCCATAATTTTTTATCAGACTTATTTACTACTTGAGCTGTCATATCAGTTATTACTTATTAGTTATTAGTTAGCCTCCTGCAGAGGAACTGCGTTAACAGTACCTCCAGTTAAAGCCCGATGTTTAAAATATGGAATTCCTTTTTTATTCCCTTTCAATAGAAGGCATGAAACCCTATTTCTTGTTCATCAGCTAATCTTGGTAATTGTCTAACTCTTTCAAAAGCTGTTTGCATCACATTCCCCAGAAAAAGCTGAATGCTGACCTTCAAAACAATGATAAATATTATCCAGAGATATTTTTTTAATGACAACAATTTTTAATCTCTTACCACTTTAATTTGCTAGTCAGAGTAAAATCTTAACAAAAAATAACGTAATTTATTTTTCCTTTACATTTGACTTGATTTAGGCTTTCTACTTGCCTGAATAATCCCCTATCCCCTATCGTCACAAAAGGGATGTGAAAAAAGGTCTAATGTTAATTAATACTAGGGGATAAATTTGGCCACTTTCGGGAATTGGACAGCCCCACCAATCACTCTCTCTGATTCAGTGAAAATTTGCTATTCTTATTTTCATGCCTGTAATACCAACTTCTGTTAATCTGTTTCAAACCTGCCAAGACCTCCATCAATTTCTGTTTAATTGTCAACAGACATTAACAGACAAGATGGAGACAAAAATAATTAGTATTTCTGTGGAAATATTACCAGTAGATCCCCTAGCAATATTGGCAGAAATTTGTGAACCACATCAACTACATTTTTACTTAGAAAAACAAACCATTGGAGAAAAAAATATCGACAAAAATAGCTTGGCGATCGCTGCTATTGAGGCTGCTACTCACTTGACCATTAAAAGTGGGAATCGTTTTGCACAAGCTCAATCTTTTATTCAATCATGTTTAAATAATACAATTTCTCTAGGTGCGACACATTTACCTTATGCAGGTCTCCACTTTTTTTGTAGTTTTACATTCTTTGAAAAGCATACTAAAACTAATCTAAACAACCTTCATCAAAATGGTAATTACCCACAAAAATTATCTATAAATCCTCATTTTCCTTCAGCAACAATATTTCTACCACGGTGGCAAATAACTAAGACAAATAACCGCAATATACTTGTGATTAATACAGTTATCAACAACTCAATTAACATTGAACATATTTCCCAAAAAGTTTGGTATAAATTCCAGCAAATAACCGAGATAAATCACACTCATCTATTAACTTTAACCAAGCCATATAAAAAACTTCGTAAAATTAACATCAATCACTTACAAGAATTTAAAAAATCAGTTGCTTCAGCTCTAGACTTAATCAATTCAAACTCTCTCAGGAAAATTGTTTTAGCTCATGCCATAGATATATATTCTCAAGCTAATTTTGACCTCATCAAATCCTTAAATAACTTGCGATTAATTTATCCAGACTGCTATGTAATTTCTACCAGTAATGGCAACGGTCAGAATTTTATATGTGCCAGTCCAGAACGCTTAATTAGTATTAATAATAATCAATTAGTTACAGATGCTTTAGCAGGTTCCGCGCCTAGAGGTAAAACCCCAAGTGAAGATGCCAAACTAGCCAACAATTTATTATCTAGTGAAAAAGATTTACGAGAACATCAATTTGTTATAGATTTCATTATTAAACGTCTTCAAAATTTAGGATTAAAAGCTAGTTACTCATCTCAACCTCATTTACTACAATTATCAAATATTCAGCACTTATGGACACCAATTACAGCAGAAATATCCAAAAATATTCATTTATTAGAAATATTAGCAAAGCTCCATCCTACACCAGCAGTGGCAGGAGTTCCTAGAGATATTGCTCAACAACAAATACATAATTTTGAAACCTTTGATCGCTCACTTTATGCCGCACCTTTAGGTTGGATAGATCATCAAGGAAATGGAGAATTTGCTGTAGGTATTAGGTCAGCTTTAATTGATGGAGACCGCGCTAGACTTTATGCTGGTGCAGGTATAGTTACTGGTTCTAAACCAGATAAAGAGTTGGCAGAAGTTCAACTCAAACTTCAAACATTATTGAAAGCTTTAGTTTAAAATTTATATTCTATAAGTTCAATTGTAATATTATCCTTAAGTAATGAATAAGTAATGAATCTTTGTCTATAAACTTACCGAATAATTATTAATTATTAATTATTAATTAAATAATTCAGGTTTAAAG
>NZ_JBNHER010000016.1:0-1955 GCF_050015975.1 Dapis purpurea BLCC-M126
ACTTTTTGCAGCTCTATCCACCAAAAAGCTGGTACTTTTTAAGGGCTAAAAAATCCTAAAGTCTTTATCTGTGAATACTTTCATAATTAATCAGCAAGCGCTAATTAATAATTGACAAGTCTATAATATGCGAAGAATTACTTGGTTATTTTTGCCAGAGTTCTAATGTTTGACAAAAAGAAAGAATTATAGTATGGAAAATCTCAAGTACACTATAGTATTTCACTTTCCATAAATTGCAAATAGTTTCACATTCTAGGTTGTGGAATAATTACTTGAAATTACTTTAGGGTCATTTCAGTTATCAAACGTTATAGAATCCCAAGTTCAGCCAAACTATGAGATAATTCATATAAGTTATACCAATTCACTTTAAGGATGTCACATATAGTTTCAAACTTTAAATTTCAAATAATTGGCTGAAACTATTGTATTGTCAAGGTTTTTAGTCTATGAAATCCAACTTCTAACTTCTGACTTCTAACTTCTGACTTCTGACTTCAGTGAAACGGTCTTAGATACCATAGTAAATACAGAAAGTTCCATGAAACGTTTTATTTCTCGTCTACTAGCCTTAGTTTTAGTTTGTGTTATGGGTTTGATGGGTTGTTCTAATAATCCCTCAACTTTAAGTGGAAATTATTCAGAAGATACATTAAGCTTAATCAGCAGCTTAAGAACAGCTATTGAATTACCAGAAAATACAGAAGCTAAGAGTGAAGCTCAAGCAATAGCACGTCAAATAATTAATGATTATGCCTCTGTCTACAGAAGAAATGATTCTGTGGCTAATTTACCTTCATTTACTACTATGCGAACTGCTCTAAACTCTTTAGCAGGACATTATAGTTCTTATCCAAATCGTCCTGTGCCTGAAAAATTGAAGAAACGTTTAGAACAAGAGTTTAGACAAGTAGAACTTGCTTTAAAGCGTGGGGTATAATTCTTATTTAGAAGTAAGAGAAAATTCAAAATCTTTATTCTCTGTTTAACAATTAGTTATTTTTATATTCACTAGAGATTTAGGAAAGATTTTGGTAGTTTTCTTTGTGTAATTAGTAGATGGGATGAGCAATGCTAGCAAGGGAGCTAGATACTCCCACCTTTCCCGTTACCAATATAATTACAATGCACACCATCATTTTTTTGGGATAGCTCTGGGAATATATGTGAATAAGAAATAAGGAATTTCTCAACAAAAACCCTAACAAGAGAAAATTATGAATTAACATTTGAATATAAGTTGATTATCTCAACAGTTGCAGGTCAAAAAAATAGACCTAACTTAAACAGATTTTCAATAAAAATTTCAGTAATATCTGTATTACTCCATTCTAGTTAAATTAGCCATAGACTATCAAAAATAGTTCATTATAATTCTGGCTATTTAACTAGATTTTATTTCCTGATTAAGCCGGAAGAAAAATAATAAAATATCCTCAAAAATTTTTCCAATCTAATCAAGATAAACGCTGAATTATGACAAAATATAAGCTCTACACAAAAAATTAATTCTATTTCTACTAACTCCATACTCTGACATTAAGTAGCAAACATTTATCAAACTGATATCATGCCAAAATATTTTACCGAATAATTATTAATTATTAATTAAATAATTCAGGTTTAAAGCCTCCTCTTTCAAGAGGAAAAAGCGGTCGTTTGCGGAGCAGTCCGTTAGGATGGGATGCCGAGGTCTCCCGCTCTTGCAGAGCCGCTAACGCTAACGGCATATCCAATCGACCAAGAGAGCGGTCGTTTGCGGAGCATTCCGAAGGATGGGATGGCGAGGTTTCTCGCTCTTAACAGAGCCGCGTTTCATGTCGCGAAGCGAAACGCTTTTCATGTCGCGTAGCGTTTTTCATGTCGGCTCTTGGCCGAAACGCGCGTTGTGCGGAACGCTAAACGCCATATCCAATCTCCCCTTGAGAAGAAATAATATTTCCTTATATTCA
>NZ_JBNHER010000017.1:0-10153 GCF_050015975.1 Dapis purpurea BLCC-M126
GGTTAAAACCCGAGGTAATTATCAATTATCCATTATCAATTATCAATTAATGAAATAGTGCTATAGTAAATAAACAGGTAATAACTGACGACTAAATAATTATATATAACGATTAGACCTCTATAAAAAACAGGGAGTAGGGAGTAGGGAGAAAGAATTAATGATTTCTGCGTATGGGATTGATTTGATTTTTAATTATCGGAGATGTCTATAGAAAAAGCTCAAAAAGCTAGTATTTTAGGATGATTATAGCAGAAAAATCAAGGGAAAATTTTTCCGACTACCTCATATATAATTCCCATTTATCCTAGCTCCTGATCCCCCTCCAGGGAGGGCTTAGGGGTGGGTTGACTCCTCCCCTCACTCATCAGACTTGTTCAACAAACCGTAATTATATGCACAAATTTTTAGGCTGATAGCTGAATTTCGTAGTTATATCATGTCCGGATAATTAGTGATAAAAAAAACTTTCTTATTTTTATACTTTCTTTCTGCTCTCTTCCCTCCTGACTCCTGACTCCTGACTCCTGACTCCTCCCTCATTTATTTATAACTATTCAACCGGACATGATATTACAACACAGGAAGCTAGCTGATATCTGATAGCTAATAGCTAGTTAAACAGCATTAGATTCTTTTGCTTGTTCTATCGTTTCAGTCAAATATTGGCGAACTTCTTTAAGTTTAAAACTACGGATTAAGGGTTTTAGTTCCTCAATAAAGGGAAGATACCGTGCATCTTTCTGTGATAAATTTTCTAGTTCTTGCTGCATAGCTTTGATTTGACCTTGCATTGATTGTTCCAGCAGAATAGTTAATTCACCAATAGTAGGAATAGTCACTTCATTGGTAGGGATCGCCTCGGAAACCTCGGTCAATGTTTTATCTAACTCTTTATATATCCATTGAATGTTTAAGTGTTGGACTAGCATACGATAAAGTTCTTCAGCTTCTATAGGTTTAGGTAAAAAATCATTGCCGCCAGCAGCAAAGCTCTTTTGACGGTCTGCTTCAAAGACACTAGCAGACGAAACAATTACAATTGTCTCTTTAAAAACCTTAGAATGGCGCAGTTGATCAAGCATTGTCCAACCATCCATTATGGGCATTTTCAGGTCAGTAATAATCAGATCGGGATTGACTTGATTGGATTTTTCTAAGGCTTCTTTTCCATTGTTAGCTTCTGATACCTGAAAACCGAGGGGTTGAAGAAGGTTAACTAAGACAGAACGGTTTTCCCATCGGTCGTCCACTACCAAAATTTGGAGTCGGCGACCAGAATAACCAATAATCTGTCCTAAATTAGTCAAGGTATTTGCTTGAACCCAATCTGTTGCCAGAGAACATTCTATCTCAAACTCGAAAACACTGCCGACATCTAGCTGGCTACTAACTTGAATAGAACTACCCATCATTTTCACAATTTTCTGGCTGATGGCTAGTCCTAAACCTGTTCCTTCTTGTTGCCGTTTGGATGTACCGACTTGTTCAAAGGGCAAAAAGATCGCCTCTAACTTTTCGGGGCTAATACCGCTTCCCGTGTCAGTAATCTTGAAGTGTAGTTTAACTGAAGACCCTTGATTTGCTTGGGAGATTACATTAAAAGTCACTTTTCCCCTGTCTGTAAACTTGATAGCATTACCTAATAAGTTGATCAATACCTGACGCAACCGTTTTTCATCAGTAATGATACCTGACGGCAAATTTTCAGAGGGTTGGTAGATAAAATCCAAACTCTTGTATTCGGCTTTGATCCCAGACAGTTCAGTTATCCCTTGAAGCAAGGCTGGAAGATAACAAGGGTTTGGGTAAAGTTCTAATTTACGGGCTTCAATTTTAGCTAAGTCGAGCACATCGTTAATGAGAGTGAGCAGGTGAAAACCAGACTGATATATAATACCCATACCTCTCTGCTGTTCTTCAGTGAGAGATGTCCTTGAGAGGATTTGAGTGTATCCCAAAATTCCATTCAGGGGTGTACGCAGTTCATGGCTCATGTTGGCTAAAAACTCACTTTTAGCTTGATTGGCAGCATCAGCAGCTTCTTTTGCCTCTTCTAGCTGGGCAGTATATTCGTGTTGTTCTTCTAATAAACTTTTTACCCGTTGGATAAGTTTGTTGAAAGAATTAGCTAGCATCCCTACATCATCTTTAGTTTGTATGGAAGCTTGTAGAGCAAAATTTGATTGTTGGGTTACCTTTTGGGCAATCTCAGTCAAAGTTTGAATGGGAGTGGCGATCAAATGGCTAGTGTAAAAGGCCAGAAGGATAGAGATTGCCACAGAAAGACCCAGCCCTATCAAGATGATTTTGGTACGCAGGGTTTCTGCTTTTTCCAAGTCAATTTCAGCTTCTTCCTCAAGCTTTTCCGTCAAGACATAGAAATCCGCCAGACGATCGGGAAATTCAATAAAGGCAACAAACTCAGGACTCCTGACCAACTGAACCAGCAACTTTTCTGCTTTTGCTGCTTCTTGTGGATTAATTGTTAGGGGCTGGACTTGTTGGACAAATTCTTGGGCTTTTTGAGAAAATTCCCCAACGGTAACTTGATATTTTTTCAGCAGAGGTTGTAAGCCTTCTAGAGTAGCAGCTTTTCCTGATTTATTGTGAGTAACTAGGAGTTTGTAAATTTTCTGAACCCGTTTAACCAGCTTGCTGCTTTCCTGACGAAAAATTTCAGGCTCTTGCAGGTGAGGAGATAGTTGCTTTGCTGGTCGATTGTATAATATATCAACTTGTAAAGTCCCCAGTAGTTTGCGTTTTTCAGAAGCAATTTTTCGGGACTCTAAGGCTTGCTTTTGATAATAGTTGCCGACAACTAGGCCAGTTATAGTTCCTGCTAAAGCAATGCCTAAAGCGAGGGCATATCCATAAATAATTTTATTTCTAATAGACATTTTTCGGTTTCAAAGGCTTCTAGTTCTAAGAAACCTCTTGCTACTCACCACAAATACATATATAAGTACCTGGGCAAAATTAATTTAATATTTTAGAGTGATAGGCAAAAGGTAAGAGAAATATAGCCGATTAGTAAATATATAAATAATTTTATACTACTATTTTATCTATGTTTCTCAAGTAAATATTCATTAATTTTTACTAATTATTCAATCGTCCTCAAAATATATAGAGAGTCAAAATTCTCATCTAAAGATTGGCTGTAACCCACGTTTCCAAAATTTCTTCAAATTCTGGAGATACAGCAGTGAAATGTATATAAAATCCACTCCGATCTTCTTTTTCACCTGTTACCTTGGCATAAATATAATCAATTTTTTCCTCTTGACAAGTTCTAGTTAATAAATTAATCTGGACGTTACTCATCACATCTACTAAATAATTAGATTTCACTTCAGCAGAATTACTAGATACTTTAACGAAACTTCCTGAAATTAATTTTTCGCTAACTTCCTTTCCCTCAATAACTGCAAACTGAATTGGAACTGGTTCTAATAAATCTACAAATAATTCTGACTTTACAGGTAGAAACAAATTATATTTTCCCGAAATAGCTCCTACTTGATAAATAGTTATAGCTTCAGGAAAACCTTTGATTTTCACAGATTTTTGCTGCACAATTTTGACAATAGAAGTGACTTCTTCAAGAGTATCTCCTGAAATCAGAATTTGACCTCCCACTGTATAAGACTCAATCCGAGAAGCTAAATTAATATTACTACCAACAACTCCATATTTAGACCTCCTATTACTACCAATATTACCAACCACAACTTCTCCAGTATTAATACCAACTCCCATCTGGATTTCTGGTAAACCTAATTCCTTTAATTTAGCATTCACGCCAGGCATTGCCATCTGCATTGCCACCGCACAAGCAACTGCTCTTTCTGCATCATCTTCTCTCTGAGTAGGAGCGCCAAAAATAACTAAAATTGCATCACCAATAAACTCATCAATAGTACCACCATATTGATTAATTACTTCTGTCATTTCCCCCAGGTAAATATTCAACATAGCAAAAATTGTTTCTGGTTCGGACCTTTCAGATATAGCAGAAAAACCTCTTAAGTCAGACATCAAAATTGTCACCTTTCGTCGTTGACAATCTAATTTTAATCCATCAGGATTTTCTAATAAATTAGCTACCACTTCATCAGTCAAATAACGACTAAAAACATCACGAATATATCCAGCAGTTTTAGCTACAAAAGCCGTAATAGCGATCGCCGACAACCAAATAGCTAAAAATGGGGAAATTATCGGAATCCACCAACCCCAGATAAAACTATAGTAACTGATACAAACCAACCCACTACTAGCAATAAATAAAGTAATAATAGATTTACCAGAAAATTGAGAAAAACCTCCTGAATAGCGCCATTTCCAACTAATAGTTGCACCTACTGTTGACCATAAAAGAATCCATAGCCATTCTAAATATTCTGGCAAGATTTTAATAAGATTCATCTCACCAAGAGCAGAACTAATAATCAGACTTGTGACGTTGGCATGAATTTCTACCCCTGACATTTTTTCAGGAATCCCAATAATTTTACTGCTGTAAGGAGTGAGAAACAAATCATTTTTACTTTCTGCCATTGACCCGATTAAAATAATTTTATCCCGCACCAGCTCAGGGGTAAGTTTATTGTTTAAAACATCAGTCACTGAAACCTGTTTAAATGTATATTCTGGGCTGCGATAATTAAGAATTATTTGATATCCTTCAGCATTAGTTTGTACATAACCACCATGATTATTTTCAAAAGGAATAAATACAGCTTTTTCTAATTGTAAATATTCAGGATTAACTGCTGCAGATCGAGGAAATATTTTATATTTTTGCAGATAAATTGTCGCTAATTTCAATCCTAAACTAGGCACTATTTTACCCTCTGAATCTGTCAAATACAAAAAGAAACGCCGAATTTTACTATCAGCATCCATAGGCATATCATTAGCAGCAATTTGATTCAGTTTATCTAAAACTGGTGGAGGATTAATAGGAGAATTGATTTGATTACCAACGACCTTTCTAATACCAATTAAATTTGGTGTAGATGCAAATACTTTGACTAATTTTTCATATCCTGGTTCTTCTGGTAAATCTCGATATATATCTAAACCAATTGCTGCTGGCTGATGCTTTTTCAAGTTTTCTATTAACTGAGCAAGAAGTTCATCTGATAAAATTGCCATCCCCAAAGTTTGTATATCTGATTCAGTAAATCCTACAATTAGTATCCTTTGATCTACTGGTTTTTGGGGACGAAATCTAATGAATTGATCGAATGCTGCTAACTCAAATAGTTGTAATATACCTGTTAAATGTAGCCCAATTAATAAAGTCGTAATACTAGGAGCAGTAATTAATAAGGCACGCCATTTCCAAGCCAGCTTTTTAATTATTTTTTGGCACATAATACCATTTTAATAAAGTTATGACATGAATCTTAATTCTTAAGTTCCCAAGGCATCGGGGGGTTGGGGGGATAGCTACGCCGACTTATCGGTATGAACTTAGTAGATAGCTTTAACAAATTGGTATAAAAACTTCTTGTTTTGATTACTTTATTAGCTTTGAGCGATCGGAATTTACTGAATAATTATTAGACTTCTTGCAGAAGTCAGGGAATAGGGAATAGGGAATATGGAATGAAATTTTTGATTTAATATCTTGAATTGATTTTATTTTTTATTTTTGGAGATGTCTATTAATTAAATATCTCCCCCCATAGGGTAAAAAGCGGTGGTTTGCGTAGCATTCTGTTAGGATAAGATGACGAGGTTTCCCGAAGAGTGCAGAGCTTTACGCTAGCAAAACGCTCGTTGTGCCCAGCGCTAAACGCCATATCCAATCACCAAGGCGAGAAAAGTGCTAGGATATTTCCTTATATTTAATCAAGAACGGTTTTAACCAGAGGTAGTTATCTATCATCCATTAATGAATAGAGCCAGATTTAATCTTCTGTTTCACAACAATCTAATATAGGTGCTGGAATTAATTCTTCTTTACCGTGAGAATTAGCAGAATTAAATAATTCTTGCCAGTCATGTATTAACTTAGGATTATTTAGATTTAACCTACGAAGTTCTACTATGCTTTCTAAAGCATCATACCAAATTCCTTGGGAAGCGTAAATACTTGGTACAGTTAGAGGTTTTGCTTTTTTTAATTTCTCAACCAGATATATATTAGGCTCAATACGTTCGATAAAACCTCGACTAAAAGCATCTCCACTGTGGTCTCCTGTATCAGGTTGACAAAATATTTGTATTCCCCAAGTATACTCTTTTCCTACTTCTAAAGGAGGTGATTTTTTTTCGGGAAGTTTAATCTTAATAATACCTGATTTTTCCGGAAGCTGCAAACGATGATTATAAATATTATTATTCTCTGCATCTGTAATAAAAAACTCTGCTTCCTGAGCATCTTTGTAAGGGGGAATATAGACAAAAAATGTTGGATATTTAGATAATGTCAATCCAATATTATTTTCTGGTATTAGGAGTAGTAAATTTTTTTCTTTAGACAAAGCACAACTACCACGAGTTCCTGTAGGTGTTGTAGTTGGAGGTGCCCCTCGATCTGGAGGTGTGTACATTTGAGAAATTTTCCAGCTACTACTAATATTTCTGAAAGTAGCTATTGCTAAAACAGGTTTTTGTAAAATAGCATCAATACCCCATAGCTTGATGAGTATCGTAACTGATAAACTAGCAATTAATGATAGGTATTTCATATTAGAGAGTAGGGAGTATGGAGTAGGAACAAAAAATATTTACCTCGTTAGTTTAAGCCAAAAACTTGAAATACTGAAGTTTATTTTTTTCATTCCCTTAAAATGGGAGGCTTGAGACCTGATTTTTTGGTCATAAATAGTTTCAAAATTTAGATATAAAATAATTCCCTGAAATTACTATAGAGTCAAAGTTTCTAGTTGATAAAATTTTAAGGCATGACTTCCGTGACAAGGTATGATAAACCTTTATTATATCTAGATTTTGATTGATTGGAAACTGTTAATTATCTGAGGAAAAAAAGTTATTCTTTCTTATTAGTTATCCCGGCTTTGTTCAATGCTGCCCTGAGATTACCTTGTTGTTCGGATAAGATATTATTCCCTTCTTCTTTTTCTAAATTACTCCAGTGCATTAAAAGTGCTAACTTAACTGAATCATCACTTTTATTTAATAATTTCCCTGCTTCATCCCGACTTAACTCAGTTAAATCCTCAATAATTCGTAAGGCCCGATCGCGTAACTTACTATTTTTTACAGCTACATCAATCATACGATTACCATAAACTTTGCCTAACCTCACCATTACTCCTGTTGATAAGATATTCAAAGCCATTTTTGTTACTGTTCCTGCCTTTAGACGGGTTGAACCAGCCAATAGTTCTGGACCAACTAACAACCTAATATCTACATCTACCTCTACTTTAAACTGTTCTACAGGAACACAAGTTATAAAAATCGTTTTTGCCCCCCTTTGCTTTGCTGCATCCAAAGCACCATGAACATAAGGAGTTGTACCACCAGCAGTAATACCAACTATCACATCTAAATTTGTGATATGGCGCAAAGCGATCGCCTGACTACCATCTTCCCAGCTATCCTCCAAATCTTCGGAACTGCGGACTAAAGCGCCGGCACCTCCAGCAATAATTCCTTGTACCAAATCTGGAAGCGTACAAAATGTGGGTGGACATTCAGCCGCATCCAATACCCCCAAACGACCACTTGTACCAGCTCCCACATAAAACAACTTACCACCTTGACCTAAAGCCTCAGTAGTCATGTCTACTGCTTGAGCTAGTTGTAAACGGGATGAGGCGATCGCCTCCAAAGTTCGACTATCCTCTTGATTAAACAAGTCTACTAACTCTAAAGAACTTAACTGATCGAGATTATGACTATTAGGATTAACCTGTTCAGTTAACAAATGACCTCGTTCTTGTAAATTTTTCATACCAAACCTTGACAAAATATTCAAACAATGTTTATTAAACTTGAAAAAGAAATATTATCTCTGTATATACAGTAAAAAAGCATCCATAACTTAAAAGCAATAATATGGATAGTCACTTTATCTGTACATTTCAACTTTTGAGTAAAAAATGAACTAGATAATAATTTTTTGCTTCTCCTCACCAAAAGCTTTTTGAGCAGACCTTAGATAAAGTCTAGGGATCAACCCATATATAGAAAAATCGTTTAGTTTTTGCAAGCTCCTTGATTAATTAATCCCAACAATACTTTTAACTTTTGACAAAAAAATTAGGTCTTAAGCCTCCCCTTAGATAGGGGATGAAAAAAATCAACTTTAGTATTTCAACCCGGAGGTAATGATAACTAATAACTGATAACTAAAATTACTTACAAAAGACCTTCCAATTGACGCTTAATTTTATCTAATTCAGTTTCGGTTTTTTCAGAAGTTTCGTCTACTTCTAATTGCCAATCAGTCTTTTCTACATTATTTTCTGGTGGAATAGTCAAAGCACCTGCTGACACAAGTTCCCAGTCATAATCAACACCCTTACAAAATTCTATAATTTCTTCTTGGTCAAATTCTTCAACTGTGGGAGTAGGAAAGTCTTGAGCTTCTAGCAATATACCAAAGCGGGTTGCATCATCCTCAGACTCAAACATAAATACCTTATTACGATCGCCCATCTGAATTGTATGTATTCCCTCATTTTCAGTTCGAGCATTAAACAGTAAAACAAATATTCGCATAACTTTCCCCAATTTAAATAGACAATTGTTGTGTCTATATTAATAGACACAAAAGAATAATGTGTCTAAATTATATTAATTTGCTCATACAACTTACTCCAATATTCTATTTAAGATGTCTAACTAAAGCTTCTCCTACTCGCCGAGCATCCTCTTCTGTCATGCCAGAAGTCAGAGGTGGGCAAATGTGATTCGGACACCAACGTTCGGCAAGAGGAAAACTCTGACCTTCACAAATACCTTGAAAAACTGGTTGTTGATGACAAGGTATTTCATAAACTGTTCCTCCTAAAAATATTCCTTCTTCTGCTAAAGCTGTTTTTACCTCTTTAGCATTTTTTCCCTCTGGCAAATGAACAATCAATTTATAATTACTAGCTACATCCATTTTTTCTGTAGAAACAAAAGATAGACTAGCTTCTTTTAAAGGTGCTGTAATTAATTCATAAGCTCGTTGCCTTTTATTCAACATTTCTGGCAATTTTGCTAAATGAATTCTACCAAGAAGAGCATTAATTTCCGTGATGCGCATACTATTCCCAAAGTCTGTATGTAAACCACCAAAGTCCATACCTCGCTTTCCTTGATTTCTGAGCGATCGCGCAATATAGTCTTCTTCCTCATCATTAAGAGTTATCATTCCGCCCTCGCAAGTTGTCATAACTTTAGTGGGGAAAAATGAAAAAGCAGCACCGTCTCCTAAATTTCCAGCACTTACACCATTTATTTTACTACCGTGAGCATGGGCGGTATCTTCCAAAACAAACAACCCTTGCTGATGACAATATTCCACTACTTGAGGAAATTCTGGAGAAATTACACCTCCAATATGAACCCACAATACACCAGAAATCTTCTCTGGAAGATTTTTACCTTTTTCTACCGCTTCTTGTACCATTTGCAAAGAAGGCGCAAATGTTTGTTCATCCATATCCAGGTATTGCACTTTTCCGCCAGCACGAATCACCATGGCAATAGTGGCAAAGTTAGTATTGGTAGGAACTAAAACAGTTGTTCCCTCAACCTTTTTTAAGCGTAAGATAATTTCTAATCCGGAGGAACCACTATTAACAGCGATCGCATACTTTGTCCCCACATATTCAGCAAATGCTTGTTCAAATGCTGTGGTATTTTCTCCTAAAATCAACTTTCCAGACCTTAAAATTTTCTCTGATTCTGATAAGAAGTATTGAATTTCATCATCTGTAATATCGAAATAAAAGGGTTTAATTTGTTGATTTGTTGTCATGTTATTTGTTTAATATCTATTAAATTACCGAGTCAAAAAAATCAAAATATTCAAAATAGCTAAATTTTAATATTTTAACTAACTCACTTAATAATAACTAGATTGGGTATTACCGAATAATTAATTATTAATAATTAATTATTAAATAATTATGGTTTAAAGCCTCCCCTTGGATAGGGGAAAAAGCGGTCGTTT
>NZ_JBNHER010000018.1:0-1958 GCF_050015975.1 Dapis purpurea BLCC-M126
CAGCCAATGAAACGTCAACCCGCCGAGGAGCTACGGTTCGGTAGGAATCCCCGCGTCTTTTAGGCCGGGGAGGATGTCAAATGGGCTTCATTGACTCCTTTATTATATGATGTCGCTGAGAGCCAAAAATAGTATATTGGTCTTCTGCAATCGCTTCGTTAGTCCCTAGCATGGTTTACTAATCATAACCATAGCTGTAATATTTTTGTGATAAGTCTGGATCTAATATAGAGTCTGCTTGTATAGTATATGTTCATAACTACAGTTTAATATTCAATTTTCCCCTACTCCCTCACTCCTACAACTATATAATAAGTATTCAACCAGATTTGATACAAGGTTAGTAGGTGGCATAATACCACCAAAAACTAACTAACCAATTGCCGAACAAATATGTGGGTGTAGATAGACATAAAACAACAAAACTATACCATTAGGGATAAAAGCTTAACTGGGGCAACCCTAAAGTTTCTTCCCAACCCATCATCAAGTTCATACACTGAACTCCTTGTCCAGCTTGACCTTTGAGCAGATTATCAATAACTGACATGATAATAACTCTATCTGTGCGGTGATCGACTTCAATACCGAGATAACAGAGATTAGTGCCACAAACCCATTTAGTTTGAGGATAAGTTCCACTGGGTAAAACTTTCACCCAAGGGCAATTACGATAAAAAGCATTGTAAATAGTCAACAAGTCTTCTCGCACTAACCCTGGGTCTCGGAGAGTACCGTAGACTGTAGCTAATATTCCTCGTACCATTGGCATGAGATGGGGAGTAAATTGGACTTTCACATCATAACCAGCTAAGTTACTACAAATTTGTTCAATTTCTGGCGTGTGTCGGTGACTAGCTACTCCATAAGCACCAATAGAATTATCAGCTTCAGCTAGTAAAAGATTAATAGCTGCTTTTCGCCCACCTCCCGATGTACCTGACTTGGCATCAATAATTGCAGTTTCTGGTACTATCAAACCCTGTTTAAATAGTGGAGCAAGTGCTAAGAGACTAGCAGTAACATAGCAACCAGGGCAACCGATCAGTTGAGCATTAGCTATGCGATCGCGATACAATTCTGGTAAACCATAAACAGCAGTAGCAGCTATATTTTTGTCTGTGCGTTCTCCACCATACCAAGATTGATAAGTCTCAAGATTAGCAAAGCGATAGTCAGCAGATAAGTCTAATACTTTACATCCTTTTTCCAATAAAGTAGGTGCTATTTTCCAAGCTAAACCATTGGGTAAGGAGAGGAAGACTACTTGACATTTACTGGCAATTTTGTCCAATTCAATTGGCTCTACCATTAAGTCTACAGAATGTTCCAGGTGAGGATAAATTGAAGAAAAAGGTTTTCCTGCACTGCTATCTCCTCCCAAGTAAACAACTTCAACTTTTGGATGATCCTGGAGCAGTTTCACAAGTTGCACCCCGCCATAGCCAGAAGCACCTACAATTCCTATTGGCACAGGTGCTGATTCTTTCATAGTATTAACTCTCCTAAGTAATTTTAGTAGCAAAAATTTTAACTTTTGCTGCATTTTAGTACCAAAATTAAAATTTGGTGGTATATTATATTTTGTTTTATAATTTAATAATATTTTTTTATTGTCTTGATTAGAGCTTATCGTAATGTTTGTGACGAAATAAGGGTTTTTTGTGCCAAATATGAGATTGTATTAAGTTTTGTTAATTAAAAATATGTAGATAGTCAATTGGCCATATTAAATATAAAGAATTGTTATTTTAATATCAATTCCTATATAGGAAGATCATAAACTTTATTCTTAGTCAAAAATGTAGTTATTACAGAAAAGAATATGTCTCCAGTGCATCGGCCTCGTCGCCTTCGTAACCATTCTCAGCTACGTTGCATGGTAGGAGAAAATATGGTTAGTTTCAATAATTGATAATTGATAATGAATAATTGATAATTACCTCTCCCTAAAAGGA
>NZ_JBNHER010000019.1:0-39411 GCF_050015975.1 Dapis purpurea BLCC-M126
TTCATTGATGACTGCTGTTTTTCCGATTCCCGAAAAACCGGCGACTAGCATTATTAGAGTTGCACCTTCAGCAACTCTTGAGAACCCATCCAAGAGTTTTTGGACTTCTGTTTCTCGTCCATAGAGTTTTTCTGGGATAATGAAGCGATCGCATAAGTCTCGGCTACCTAGCTCAAATTGACTAATCTCTCCTGTGTCTTTGAATAGTTGTAAACATTTCTCTAGATCGTGTTTGAGACCCAAAGCACTCTGATAACGGTCTTCAGCATTTTTCGCCATCAATTTCAGTATAATATCTGACAATACTTGCGGAATTTCTTCTGTGTTGTCTAATGGAGTGGGCATTTGAGCAATATGACAATGGACTAATTCCATTGGATCATTGGTATCAAAGGGTAACTTTCCTGTTAGGAGTTCAAAAAATGTTACACCTAGAGAATAGAAATCTGTACGATAGTCAATTCCTCGGTTCATCCGTCCTGTTTGTTCTGGGGAAATGTAGGCGAGAGTTCCTTCTAGAATGTTAGGATTTATTAGTTGTTGTTGTTCTTTGGGCAGTAGAGTCGAGATGCTAAAGTCTATCAGTTGGACTTGCTTGGTTTGAGGATGTATGAGAATATTACTGGGTTTAATGTCTTTGTGGATGATACGTTGTACACTCAAATAGTGGAGAGCTTTTGCTAATTGAATGGCGATGTGAAGGAAATTGCTGAGGCTAGGGTCTGATTTAGGCCAATACTTAGAGAGGGCGATCGCTCCATTGTCTGGCATCACCAAGGCGTAACTATTACCGTAGCGTTCCAGGGCTAAAGGTTGTACAATAGCTGGATATTCTAGATTACAGGTGATCATGTATTGGTTACGAAATTGAACTAATTCATTGAAACTGGGGTGAGGGTTGCGTAAGACTTTAATAATTACTGGTTTCTTGTCGCAGTGCCTTTGGCCACTATAGACCAAAGTCCGTGTTCCTTGGTATAGGTTTTCGCCTAGGTAGTAGTTGAGGAGCTTTCCCATAGTAATTATACCATTTATAGTGGTTGTCAAACTGCATGGTGTTCTAGATCGTCAGTAATAATTTATTTGTTGCCAAAGGTAACAAATTCGTTGAACTTGAGGTAGGGGCTTGGTAGGACTTTAATGGCTACTGGTTCTCATTATGTAGTTTGTATAGATGTATAGACAAGGGTACAACTTCCAGAGTATATTTGCCTGTTTTCTTGATAACCTGCCAAGTTAAGCATCATTATTATTAGGAATAGAATTCAAGATAGAATTGATTTTTCCCTTGATTAATCTCAAGAAAAAAATATTTTTTTGTTAATTGTACCGTATATAGCGTTTCTCCGGCTAGTGAGATACACTTTTATCTTTTTCCCTATTGTCTATTTCTTGTTGCCTGTTGCCTATTTCTTGTTGCCTGTTGCCTATTTCTTGTTGCTTATTGGCTAGAATTTTGTACCTCACCAGTATAGGAATTGCTATATTTTGTTTTTTTGTCAAAAATCATTGCCAAAATTTGGAAGATTTACCAACGCTGAAAATTCCTTGAACTAAATCAGATTTTATGCTATTGGCAGTGTAATTTTCAAAATTGTACCTTCTCCGACTGTGGAATCACAGGTAATTCTACCACCATGTTTTTCTGTAATAATTTGATGAGCGATACTGCTAACGCAACGCTTCGCGAACGCCATGCCGAAACTTGTTTCCTTACCGAATTATTAATTATTAATTGTTAATTAAATAATTGTGGTTTAAAGCCTCCCCTTTTAAGTAGTATTGTTCACAGGGGTAGAGTTTGTTAGCTATTACCAACTTAAGCAACTACCCTAAAAGGGCGGGAATTAACCCACCCTCAAATCATCTACCTACCTATTTCCCAACACCAACAGGCATCCCCAAAATCTCCTCAATCTTTGGCATCTCCTCCAACGGTATCGTGCGACCTTCATCCTCAAAACCAGCAATTTGATCGAAATTCAAATACCGATACAAATCACCTGCAAATGGATCTACTTTCTCTTTCATAATCTCCAAATACTCATCCACACTAGGTATCCGCCCTAACAGCGCACATACCGCTGCCAACTCAGCAGAACCCAAATACACACGAGCGCCTTTACCCATACGATTATTAAAATTCCGTGTCGAAGTAGAGAACACAGTCACGCCATCTTTCACTCGCGCTTGATTTCCCATACACAAAGAACATCCAGGCATTTCTGTCCGCGCACCAGCAGCAGCAAACACACCATACATTCCCTCTTCACGCAACTGTTTCTCATCCATGCGAGTTGGTGGACATATCCACAAAACACCTTGCACTTTTCCCGCTCCTTCCAATACTTTCGCAGCAGCACGATAGTGACCAATATTTGTCATGCAGGAACCGATAAACACTTCATCAATTTTATCCCCCGCACATTCCGACATCAACTTAATGTTATCCGGATCATTGGGTGCCGCTACAATAGGTTCCTTGATTTCGTTCAAATCTACTTCAATAATTTCCGCATATTCTGCATCTGCATCCCCTGACATCAATTCTGGGTTTGCCAACCATTGTTCCATCTTGGCAACACGACGCATGACTGTTCGTGCATCTGAATAACCCCGCGCTACCATATTCTTTAACAAAGCAATATTAGAACGCAGATACTCAGAAATTGTCTCCGTACCTAATTTAATCGTCGAACCAGCACAGGAACGTTCTGCACTTGCATCCGTTAATTCAAACGCCTGCTCAACTTTTAAATCTGGCAAACCTTCCATTTCCAAGATGCGCCCTGAAAATATATTTTTCTTATTCTCCAACGCTACAGTTAACAACCCTTTTTGAATTGCCACATAAGGAATAGCATTCACAATATCCCGCAATGTTACGCCTGGTTGTAACTTACCTTTAAACCTCACCAACACAGATTCTGGCATATCTAATGGCATCAAACCCAAAGCTGCTGCAAACGCTACCAAACCAGAACCCGCAGGAAACGAAATTCCCAGAGGAAAACGGGTATGAGAGTCACCGCCAGTTCCTACCGTATCCGGTAACAACATCCGATTTAACCAAGAGTGAATAATTCCATCTCCCGGACGCAACGCTACCCCACCACGAGCAGAAAAGAAATCTGGTAACTGTTTGTGAGTCTTAATATCAACTGGTTTGGGATAAGCTGCTGTATGACAAAAACTCTGCATTACTAAGTCAGCGCTGAAACCAAGACAAGCGAGTTCTTTCATTTCATCTCGCGTCATTGGCCCGGTGGTATCCTGAGAACCTACTGTTGTCATCAATGGTTCGCAAGCTGTTCCCGGACGAATTCCTGGTAAACCGCAAGCTTTACCTACCATTTTCTGTGCCAAGCTGAAACCTTTACCTGTGTCTGCTGGCATTTGCGGACGGGTAAAGACAGTGCTGGTTTCTAATCCTAGAGCATTACGGGTTTTGTCAGTGAGGGTACGCCCAATTAATAGAGGAATGCGCCCCCCTGCTCGTACCTCATCCAGCATAGTTTCTGGTTTGAGGGTAAAGGTGGAAATTATTTCTCCTGCTTCATTGGTAATTTCTCCTTTGTAGGGATGAATAGTTATTACCATTCCTGTTTCCATTTTGGTAACATCGCATTCAATGGGTAATGCACCAGAGTCTTCAGCAGTGTTGAAGAAAATAGGAGCAATTTTTCCTCCTAGAATATAACCACCAGAGCGTTTATTGGGAATGAAAGGAATATCTTCTCCAATGTGCCATAACATGGAGTTACAGGCAGATTTCCGCGATGAACCTGTACCGACAACATCTCCAACGTAGGCAACTGGATGACCTTTTTGTTTTAATTCCGCAATTGTTTTTAACCCTTCTGGCATTTTTGACTCCAACATTACTAATGCGTGGAGTGGAATGTCAGGGCGAGTAGTGGCGTGGGGAGCAGGTGACAAGTCATCGGTATTGGTTTCCCCAGGAACTTTGAAAACTGTGACTTTTATGCTTTCTGGGAGTTGGGGGCGAGTGGTAAACCATTCTGCTGCTGCCCAAGAATCTACTACTTGTTTAGCGTAGGGGTTGGTTTCTGCCAATTCTATAACATCGTTGAAAGCGTCATAAACTAGTAGAATTTTGCTTAAAGCTTTAACTGCTGTGTTTGCTAATTCAGAATTTTCTGATTTGAGCAGCTCAATCAGAGATTGAACGTTGTATCCACCAACCATCGTGCCTAACAACTCCACTGCATAATTGGGAGTGATTAGAGGACTGCTAATTTCTCCTTTAGCAATACCTGTGAGAAATCCTGCTTTGACATAAGCTGCTTCATCTACTCCGGGTGGTACGCGATCGCTCAATAATCCCATCAACTTGTCTTCTGTTCCATTTGGTGGGTTTTTCAGGAGTTCACATAGTTCTGATGTTTGTTGAGCATCTAGTGGGAGGGGTGGGATACCCTGGTTTGCTCGTTGTTGTAGATGATTTTGATAGTTTTCTAACATTGTTTAGGTGTCCTCCAAGTTTATATTACTAATTCTACAGTTTACATATTTATGCTAAGGCCATTTTGACTCAATACTCTTACCCTTATGGAGAGTTAGGTTCACTAAAAAAAACAGTGGATTTCAATGCTTATAGTTTCTTAAACTTGACATCCTCTTACGAGACAGTGCTGGATGCCCTAACATACCTAACATAACTAATATGGGCTTTCTGCTGCCTCTTGCCTCCTGCGTAGGAGCTGCGCTTGTTCCTGACGGAATGCTCCGAATTCATGTCGGCTACAGCCGAAATATGTAGCGCAGCGAAACATAGCACTCGCCTTCCGAGATTTGCTCCCTTTCGGTTTTACAATCGCTCCAGATTAAGTCGCCAATCCGACGGCTCCCCCAGAGACTGCTAGCCCAGCAGCCTTCTTGGTAGGGTTTTCTTCCGTCTTGCCTCTTTCAGAGGAGCTAACGCCGACAGGGGTTCCCTCCGCAAAATATTTATACTTGCCTTAATGTCGCAGTCATGGTGAGTGCCACATTCTGGACAATCCCACTCCCTAATACTTAGAGGTAATTTTTATAGAATGTGCCTACAATTAGAGCAACGCTTAGAACTAGGAAAATATCGGTTAATTTAGTTAGTTTGTCAGTCTATAGAAGCCCTAAGCGGATCTATTTTTTTATACATGATGGGGGTGGGGAGGGTGGGGAGATGGCAGCCTAGATTCTACCTTTTTTCCCTATTTTATTTCTTAATCTCCTGACTCCTGAGCCAAAAACTCGCAACTTTGCCAAGATACGCTTAGGGATTCTATAACATCCTTGTAATTTTCAACTTCTGAATTCTCAACTCAGAATTCAGAGTCACTCATACTGCGTAACAAGATACGCTTAGGGCTTCTATATAACCCATTTGGGATCTATTGAAAAATATAGGGGTAGTAGGGGGACTTAGAGGAGTAGGTTTTTAACAAAGGGGTGATCAATGATTTTTATTCAGTATAAAATTTCAACAAAAATGTATTTTTTTATATAATAAATGGCTCAAAGCTTCTCCCTCTGCCCACACTTTCCATACTTCCTAAACTTCTTTTAAATTTAAATGTAAAAAACCTACTCTTGAGAGGAGTAGGAAATATGAGGGAAATGGGGTGTGTTTCAGTATTTTTAAACCTTTTTCTGCAAATGTTTCTTCCCACGAACAACTCCACACTTCAAAAATTTCATCGCTGGCAAAGATAATAAATCACTTCTATACAACTCTTTTAAACTTTTGTCTTTTAAGAAAAGACAACTAACTATAAATCGTCAAGTCAAGTAAAATCAATAAATCTTTATAAATCCTACTTAACAAAATTTACATTGTGTAGAAAAAATACTTTACAATATAATTATCTAACCCAGGTGCTAATTTGATGTTAGAAGTTTATAAATTTAACTTTTATGACTAGGGATCGTTATCTACGATAAATCATCTAAAAATTCTCTATTCATTAAAGTCAATAAAAAAATATCAAAAATACTAAAATAAATACATAAAATATCAAATAGAACATGGGAATAAAAAAATATATATAGTTTAAGTAAGCCATGAAAAAAATACAACAAAAGACTGAAAAACCATGGGAAACTATTGCTAAACTCATGCCAGTAGCAATAGTAATTAGCCGTGCAGTTGATGGTGTAATTCTATTCAGTAACGAATTATTTAGACTTAAATTTGGTATTCCTAATCAAAAATCAATCGGTCTTTCAATATCTAATGTTTACTCTAGTCCTGAAGAATATGAATTATTGCTTATAAATCTACATCAAGAAGGTTTGGTAAGCGGTCGCGAAGCACCGATGAAAAAAGCAGATGGCACATTATTCTGGGCCAATATCTCAATGTCTTCTATACAATTCAATGGGGAAACCGCAATACTATCCATATTTTCAGATATTTCAGAACACAGACTTACTCAAAAATCACTGCAAAGACAAGCTTTAACTTTTGAGAATCTCTACGATGGGGTAATTCTCACGGATGTTCAGGGTAATATCGTTGACTGGAACCCAGCAGCAACCAGAATGTTTGGGTACAGTAAAACTGAGGTATTGGGCAAGACTCCAGCCATTTTACACCAACCAGAAATATCTTCTACGTTAACACTGGAAATAATTGAAGGGATGAAGGCCAATGGTAAGTGGGTAGGAGAAATTAACTTCATTCGCAAAGATGGCAGTGAGGGTGTATGTGAAACAACGGTTGTACCAATGCTAGATAAATGTCATCAAATTGTTGGAACTATAGGAGTTAACCGAGATATCACTGAACAAAAACGGGCGCAAGACAATGAAAATAAACTCTTAGAGTCGCTGAAATATCGTGAACGTCTACAAGCATCAATCGCACTAATAGGACAAAGGGCACTGAAAACATCAAATATTTATAAACTAATCGATACAGCCGTTGCCATAGTTGCCAAAACTTTAAATGTAGAATTTACCAAAGTCCTGGAGTTATTGCCTGGCAATCATGCCTTTCTCCTTTGTGGGGGTGTAGGTTGGGCAGAGAAAGTAGGTAAAGCGACAGTTAGTGCTGGGACAAAATCCCACGCAGGTTATACTCTTTTAGCAAATCAGCCAGTCATTGTCAAAGATTTGTTTGTGGAAACACGCTTTCCTGGTTCGCCCTTGCTACATAATTACCAAATAGTTAGTGGTGCAACTGTAATCATATCTAACTTACAAATTAAAGAATCTCAATATACTAATTCCCATACCTCTCAAAAAGCTTGGGGTGTTTTGGGAGTTCATACTCAACAATATCGAGAGTTTACCCAAGATGATATTTACTTTCTCCAAGCGATTGCCAATATTCTAGCCACTGCCATTGAACGTCATACTAATGAGGAACGCTTGCAAGTAATGAAGCGGGCTATTGATAGTAGTAACAACGGTATTGTAATCACTGATGCTAGTCAGGCAGATAATCCCTTAATTTATCTTAATCCTAGTTTTGAGCGCATCACAGGTTATAAAGAAGAGGAGGTGATGGGTAAAAATTGTCGATTTTTACAAGGAAAATACAGAAATCAGCCTGCAATTTCTCAGATAAAAAAAGCCGTTTTACATGGTCAAGAATGTCATGTGATTTTGCGAAATGTGCGGAAAGATGGCACGGATTTCTGGAATGAACTATTTATTGCACCAGTTTATAATTCTCATAAACATTTAACAAATTTTATTGGAATTCTCACAGATATAACAGAAAGATTCCATTGGGAAGCAGAATTGTTTATCAAAACTAAAGCCTTAGAAAAATTTAGTTCTAGCTTAAAAGAATTGCATAGAATTGCCACCTGTAATCATAATAATATAGAAGAACTTTTTGCTGATTATCTCGAAGCTGGTTGTAAAATTTTAGGCACAGAAACTGGAGTAATTGGTGAAGTCAAAGGGGAATTATTTGTCATTAAATCTGTACAATCAAATCTGGATTATTTTTCAGCAGGAACGGTATTTAATTTATGCGATATTTTATGTCATAAAGTAGTTGTAGAAAAAAGAACAATTTTGAGGAGTGAATTAGAAGAATCAGAAGCCAAAGGTATGCCGATAAAATTATATATTGCCACTCCAATATTCGTAAATAATCAAGTTTATGGTACTTTATCCTTCTCATCTCCCCAAGCAAGAACAAAAGAATTTGAGTCTCACGAACAAGAAATTATTGAATTAATGGCTCAAAGTATAGGGAAATTTATCACAACTAATCAAGCTGAGGCAGCCCTCCGAGAAAGTGAAGAACGTTACCGTCGTTTGGTAGAAAATTCACCAGAAGCTATCGCCGTCAATTGTATGGAAAAATTTGTTTATATAAATTCTGCTGGAGCCAAATTACTTGGGGCAAATTCCTCTGAGGAAATTATCGGTCAATCACTTTGGAAATTCATTCCTCCAGACTATATAGAAATAGAAAAAAAGCGACTCAAACAAGTTCAACAACAAGGAAAACAAACACATTTACAAGAAGAAAAATTGATTAGACTAGATAGAAAAATAATAGATGTCGAAATAGTTGGAATACCTTATACTTATGATGGCAAGGCAGCAACGCAGATAATTATTAGAGATATCACCGAACGCAAACAAACACAAGCTAAACTTGTTTATGACGCAGTTCACGATGCACTGACAGGTTTACCAAATCGCTCCTTGTTTTTTGACCGACTAAGGCTAGCATTGCGTCGTTCTAGACAACACCCAGATTATCACTTTGCTGTTATATTTCTAGATTTAGATCGGTTTAAAGTAATTAACGACAGTTTGGGACATACTATAGGAGATCAACTATTAGTAGCTATCAGCAAGCGACTACAAAATTGTATCAAAGGTTCGGATACTCTGGCGAGATTAGGAGGAGACGAATTCACGATCTTAATAGAGTATCCACCTGATACTAACTATGCTACCAGAGTAGCTATGAAAATCAATCAAGAACTAGCAAATCCTGTATATATTGAAGGGCATGAAGTATTTACTACAGCTAGTATTGGTATTGTTGCCAGTCGTGGAAATTTTGTTGACCATACCGATGAAAATAAGCTTGAGATTTGTCCTATTTACAACAACCCGGAAGAGCTACTGCGAGATGCAGACATCGCTATGTATCGGGCTAAAGCTTTAGGTAAAGCAAGGTATGAGGTGTTTGACTTAACAATGCACAGCCAAGCTATATCCTTATTAGAGCTGGAAAACGATCTGCGACGGGCTGTAGAAATGATTAAACAAAATCCAGCTAATTCTCAATTTCGCTTAAATTATCAACCAATTATCTGTCTATTTACAGGTAAAATTACTGGTTTTGAAGCTTTGCTACGCTGGCATCATCCCACTAAAGGCTTGATTTCTCCAGATAAGTTTATCCCCATAGCAGAAGAAACAGGTTTAATTATTCCTCTAGGAATGTGGATATTGCGATCTGCTTGTCATCAATTAACTATTTGGCAGCAGGAATTTAACTGTCAATATGCAGAGTACAATGGGAAATTGGCAACAGACAAAATTTCAGAAATATCCCTGATCTCTGACTCTTTACCCTACAGACAAAATGGGAATGGTAAATGTCCTTCTACTTGCTCTACATATCATTATACTTGTCAATTTCCTGTCTCCAATTTAACCATGAGTGTCAATCTTTCTAGTAAGCAGCTCTCACAACCAAATTTAGCACAAGAAATTGAGGATATTTTACAAGAAACAAATTGTCAGCCTAATTCTTTGAAGCTAGAAATAACTGAAACTGTAATTATGGAAAATGTTTGTTCAGCAACTAAAATTTTGAGTAAACTGAAAAATCAAAATATTAGATTATCAATAGATGATTTTGGTACAGGTTATTCATCATTAAGTTATCTACACCAGTTTCCTATTAATACTCTGAAAATTGACCGTTCTTTTGTGAGTAAATTAGACTCGGATACGAGTGGTCAGCCATTAAAAATTGTCAGTGCAATTATTGCACTAGCTCATAATTTAGGCTTAGAAATAATTGCAGAAGGAATAGAAACTCAAGATCAAATGCAACAACTTAAAAAACTAAAATGTAATAAAGGACAAGGATATTGGTTTTCAAAACCATTGGAAAGTCACTACGCAACTGAGCTACTTCGTAATTTTAAATATCCAGTTTGATAGCTAATTAGTAGCTCTCTGAAGAAAGAATTGTGTCATATCATAGACATTTTGTAGATATTTGTTTACGATAGTTTATATTTTCAAGACTTAGTAAGTAATATCAAGTCTCATTAATTAGCCATAAGAAAAATGTTCTTCTCTGTCGAGATAATATTTTTTATAGCAGTTTTAATTAATATAGAGTACAGAGATTTGGGTTGAAAGGAAGAAGGAAGAAGGCTTTAGTTATCTAGGAGAGAAGGAAGAAATGTTGTAGTCTACCTTTGTGAAAACCGCTATAAATTTCCCTTTGTTGTCTACTCCCTAAATTTTTTATTGTGGTTATTCAAAGAAACATGATATAAATGATAAATTCTGACTTCTGCTATATCACCTTTATTTTTTTTCTTTTATAGTGTCTATCATCAGCATATTTCCCAATATTTGGCTCCAAGTTTTCCTAGTCGGAGCATGGTTAGGAATTATTTTACTCCTTGCCGAAGCACTTAACCGTTTTGCCAAAATAGATCCAGAGATGTCGCGAAAGGTCGTTCATATTGGCACAGGTAATGTAATTTTATTAGCTTGGTGGTTGGAAATTCCAGCCTGGATAGGTATTACTGCGGGAATTATCTCAGCAGCGATCGCCCTTATTTCCTACCGACTACCTATTCTTCCTAGTGTTAATAGTGTGGGGCGCAAAAGTTTAGGAACATTTTTCTATGCAGTTAGTATTGGTATTCTCATTGGTTGGTTTTGGTATATCCAACAACCTCAATATGCTGCCCTTGGTATTTTAATTATGGCTTGGGGTGATGGGTTAGCTGCTGTTATTGGTCAAAATTTTGGCAAACATCCCTATCAAGTCTGGGGAATGAACAAAAGTTGGGAAGGTTCCCTAGCAATGTGTTTGGTTAGCTATACTATTTGTTGTTTAATTTTATTGGCTGTGCAAGGCAATATTTGGCAAACTTGGGTAGTCGCTATTCCAGTGGCGTTTGCTGCTACTTTATTAGAGACATTATCAAAAGTTGGTCTGGATAATTTGACTGTACCATTGGGTAGTGCTGCTCTTTGCTTTGTACTAAATCAATTTTTTTGAGATTATTCTTTTCATGATAGGTTTATACTGTTAAACCCACCCCTAGAATTTTTTAATGTTTAATTAGGGCTTGCTGAAAAAGTCTTATGCTTATGGGTAAGGGTAGGAGTCGGGAGACAGGAGACAGGAGACAAGAGAAACAGGGAATGAGCGAGGAGGTAGTCAGAAGAATTATCCCTTGATTTTTCAGCCATGAGTCAACCTAAAATCCTAACTTTTTGAGCTCCCTAAAACGAAAACATTGTACTTTTTCCAGACCTGAAAAGGCTGAATTTTTTATCTATAAAGGCTTTGATGTTTAATCAGCAAACCCGACATATTTATTCCCATCTACTTCGATTTTCCTTCTTTAATATTAGCAACAAATTTACCCCATCTTTGCTGAGAGATGGGGTTTTAAACTATTAACTATTTCTTGGTTTTGTTGGTATTAAGTAGACAGACTTATATTCTTTATCTGATAGTCGAGTTCCTCTGGAAGACGCACGCTCCTTGCAAGGAATGTTTACTTCAATCAGTCTTCTAAAGCTTAGTATTAGAGTAGGTTTTTCTACTAACAATACAGATGATGGAAAGAATCGATCAACTACTACTAATTTAGAACTGTACCACTGAGTTTTATACTCAAGCTCTCTTAACCGCTTGATACTAGGTAATTTTATTGAGGTCGTGACTGAAAAACAATAGTGCGCGAGGCAATTAATGGGGGCGTTAAGATTAGTAATAAGATTACTCTAAATCTTCCAAATTACTCCAAGCTAACAACTAATCTGCCCAACTAGGTCCTTGATAAGGGTCTCCTTCAAAAGGTTGTACTCCAATTACTGGATACATATCATCACTAGGACCAAAAATGCGACGAATTGCTTCTGCGATGTAAACAATGGTGTATTCAATAGATTTGAAAATATTCATAAATCCCACCTCTTTTTTGTTATTCAAACTTTTTTCCTTGACTCTTTTAGAGACTAGGTAATCTTATTGAGGTCGTGACTGAAAAACGATAGTGCGCAAGGCAATTAATAGGGACTTAAGTTCGGATTAATCTGAATCTTCCAAATTACTCCAAGCTAACAACTAATCTGCCCAACTAGGTCCTTGATAAGGGTCTCCTTCAAAAGGTTGTACTCCAATTACTGGATACATATCATCACTAGGACCAAAAATGCGACGAATTGCTTCTGCGATGTAAACAATGGTGTATTCAATAGATTTGAAAATATTCATAAATCCCACCTCTTTTTTGTTGTTCAAACTTTTTTTCTTTACACTTTTACTTTAGCTCGTTCTTACCTTACTTGCCTGTAGTTGTAACATTTGTTTGAAGCTCGTATTATTTTGTAATTATTTCTTACAGGGATCAAGGTAAAATGTGAATATTTTAGGGTTTATTTTTACAATAATTTACTTTAAAGCTGTATTTTTGCTTGATTTATCCCTCTTTAACCCTAGATTAATACTCACGAAAATGCCCATATTAACTTTAATTTGTAGTATAGCACATTTACTCAATAAAATCATGTTTGAATAATTTAGTTATAAACAAAATATTGACGTTCCTAAATAAAGGTATCATATTCAGCAGCGACGTTACTAATGCGTGGGTATGATTTGTATTTGTTGGGAATTACTAAACTATTGAATAACAAATACTTGAGATTATTCAGTTTTTATTGTCATATCTTGATTCAGCAACGATAAAAATCTCACACCTGAATCTTTACGCAGTGAGAAAGATTTGATATTTATTTACCGAATAATTAAGGTATAAAGCCTCTCCTTTAAAGGAGAAACGAGAAAAAATTTTCCCTACCGCGTCAATCCTCTTCCTTTTAGGGAGAGGTAATTATCAATTATTCATTATCAATTATCAATTATTGAAGATTTGCAGTATGATTATCTTAAATATGTAGCAATCTGATATCAGTGGTGAGATGTAGAATTTTAGACAACAACTTCGTAAGTCAATAACTAACAAATTAAAAAGGAAGAAACTTTATCTTATGAATATGAGAAACACTATATTCTAGACTTTTAGGAAACAGTAAAATTTACACATCTGATTCCTGATTACTATAGATAAAATGTTGTACTGGAACTATGATAGTTAAGGTAGAGAAAAGTATAAAATAAATAATAATATTAAGTAATCAGAGATTAAAAAGCAATTATGAGTCAAGATGCTACACCCAATGATGCTATTCTTAAAGACCTGGAAATGCAATGGAAAGATCATCACCATATGAGAGACCAGACATGGAAAACTCTAACAAATTCTTTGTTGCTATTCCTTGGGGTGGTGGGGCTTGAATTAAAGGGAATTGATAATACAGTAATGATACTAAGTTATATTCTAGTATCATTACTGTATTATTTGGTTTTTTGTTTCCTTGCATCATAGATTACGGCAAAAAGAAAAATTTGCATACATTAGAAAATATCAAGATATTTTGGGTCTTACGCTAATCAAAAAACCAATACAAGATAAACTAAGGCCAACTAAAGTTTATGAGAAATTTGTAGGAGCGATAAATACTGGCATCTTTATTGCTATCATACATATGATTCTCGCTATCATCGCAATAGCTCTGTTATTATTCCACTTTTTCAGTTAAATTATATATTCTTGTTGATTAGGTAAAAGTTATTAATTAATATAAAAAGGTGCATTAATAACGCACCTTTTTAATTATTAATTAACTCTTACTAACTGTTTTTTAGCTTTCTCAGATGTAATAGGCGCACTTAACGCTTCATTGAGTTCAGCACAACCTAATTTTTCTTCTAAAATAGCCATAACTTCACGACCAAAATCATTAGGATTTCTTTGCCAAGCTTCTAAACAAACTTCACCGAAAAACGCACCTAAAGGTTCTGGATTCCATAACAACTTCCTTGCTGTCCAAGGCATTAAACTCATAGGGTCATATCCAGGTTTTAAGATGTTTTTTTCAAAAGCATAATCTTCTAAATGAGTATGAGGTTGTAACCCTATAAAGAAGATAGCAGGTTCTACTTTATCCGCTCCAAAAATTTTCTCTAGTTCCCGATGATAAGCAATAGTTTGCCTAATTGTTTCATAAGTTTCATCAATTACATTAAATGAGTAATTAACTGAAACTAAATCATTAAAACCAGCAGCTTTTAAATCCCGACAATTTTCCAATACTACCCGCAAGTTATAACCCATTCGCATTTTCCGGACAAGCTCTTGGGAACCACTGGTAATACCAATCTCAAAATAATTCATCCCAGTTTTTGCCATTAACTCGCACAACTGGGGAGTAAGATTATCTGCACGAATATATGCTGCCCAATGAATATCATCCATCCCTGCATCAAGAATTTTTTGTAATAACTCCACAGCATCATCAATATACTTCCGAGCAGGAATAAACTGAGCATCAGTAAACCAGAAATTACGAATGCCACGCTTGTATAGTTGCTTCATTTCTGCAACTACTTCATCCGCAGGATTAATCCGGACTTGTTTACCCTCAATAACTGTATATACGCAGTAACAACAATTATGGGGACAACCACGTTTTGTTTGTACCCCGATATAGAAGTCTTGGTCTTGAAGGTAATATACAAATTCTGGCCAGATACTATTGATGTAGTCATAGTCACAGGCAGTTTTCTCAATGGGAGGTGGTGCTTCGTGAATCAAGCGATCGCGTGGTGATGTTTCTCCTACCACATAGCATCGTTGATCCCTAAAATCTTCTGCTCGAATTAGTCTTTCTAATAAGACCTCTCCTTCTCCCACGGATACAATAGTACCAGCGGGTAAGCTACGACCCAGTTGTTCATAAAATACACTTACTGCTCCACCACCAACTACTGCACGAGTTTCTGGTCGATACATTTTGGCCCTTTTTAGAGCCTGTTTAATTAGTCCGACGTTACGCCAAAGTTCTGTGTAATAGGAAACAGCTAACCGCAAGCCTCCCACTGCACCCCTAAGTTTAATTAGAGGGTTTTTGGCGTAGTAAAACTCAAAAGCATTTTGCAGAGGGTTGCCTCCACGACCTCCGACAGGTGCATATATCTGAATATCTCTCCAGGAGAAGACTAATAGGTTTGGTTTGAACTTATCGATACAATTATCCAAAGCTGTTCCGTAGTCTAGAGGTGGTACTGCCCCTAGGTCAAATATCCTTTGTTCTACTTCTGGGAATAGTTTGTGGACATGATCTGCTAAATAAACTACTCCGATAGGGAAAATGGGATTGCATGGGAGACGGACATAAAGAACTTTGTTTTCCATAGTGTCTTTGTAATAGTTTTGTAAATCGTTTTTTAAGAAAGATTGCCAGTATGTCGGACTTATTTAATTTTAAGCTTTAATTTTATTAAAATTTTGATACGCAATCTTAATAAAAGTAAATTAGCTTGTATTTACAGCTGGACCCAGTTTGAATTAAAATTTCCTGTATAATCTGATGCTATAGCACAAATTTCAAAAAAAGTTAAAAATTTGCGATAATATTAATAGTTTATTAAAAAAGCTTTAAGACCTTATTAAGATTTATATTGACGATGTGATAAGAAACCTAAAACTCGGTATTCGAGATTACAACTAACTGGGATCGGTTAGTGTTAATTTGTTAATATAACTAAATTTGTATAAGGCAAAAACTTTTGAAAGAGTAACTATGGCACAAATTCTTGATCCCTTACCATCTAACAGTTCAAATCAAATTCTCTGCTGCTACGTTAATGCTACAAGTCAAATCCAGATAGCTAAAATTAGTAATGTACCCAATTGGTATTTTGAAAGAGTTGTTTTTCCAGGGCAACGCTTAGTATTTGAAGCAGTTATCGGTGCTTGCATGGAGATTCACACAGGAATGGTGGCCAGTTCTATCTTATCAGATACAATACCTTGCGATCGCCTACAAATAAATGAAGGCCCTTATTCTTCAATTCCTAAAACTGAACAGTCTGTAGTAAAATCAGTGACTTTACCTCAAAGACGAAATTCTCCTTCAAAGCCAACAGCAGTTTTGAGTGCAGTAGATTAATTAATTTAGGCTCAAGGGAGTAAAATTAAAACTCTGAGGATAAATCAACTTAAATTATAATCATCATTTATTTCTTCCATAAGGAAAAAATAAATTAATATTCTGGATGATTAATACTCCCACAAAATGTAGTCATTTTTGTATTTTGTATTCAAAAGGATCTTATAGAGGAAATGAGTCGTAGATCATTTCCTCTATATTTTCTGCAAAATTTTTGGATGTTAATCTTATCTAATCCAAGTCTTTGACTCAACAATTTTGTATTTGGATTAGAACTGTATTTGAAAATTACTTTGACAATTTCTCTGATTGAAATATTGTTATTTTTAATTTTCTCTTTGACTGATTTAAGCCAATTTTTAGATGTACCTTTCGATTCTTATTTTATACATAGAATTTATCCAATTCTGACATTCCAATTTCTTCATCTAGATTGACTAAACCTACAGCGACTTCTTCCACATATTCAATCGCTAAAATGTTTTAATTGTACTTGCAAAAATCATCATTATATCTGACTTTCAATCAGCAATTATTCTATTATTTCTCACAAATTTGATTGAGGATTTATCATAATTTTCTTAGATAAAATTTTAAACTAATTCTTTAAATTAGGTTTGAAGCAATAGACTTATAGATATACCTAAAAGCAAAACTACTCTAATTAAAATCCCTATTCCTAAATATATCAAAATTATCTAAGCTTGATTCATTAATTGATAATGAATAATGGATAATTACCTATTTAACAATTTTTTGTTTTCGGCTGTCGTGTACATGAATGTATGACAAAGGGAAAACTTTCCATAATTATCCATTATTAGGAGAGGCTTTAAACTGGATTGATTAATTACAAATCATTGGTAAAAAAGGCAGGATTTTAATGCCTCTTTGACTAAAAATTCTGAAATTTTATTCCTCCTAACTCCTGACTCGCTGATCTTCAGTCCTAATTAGGAGCCTAACTCTTTGTAGCCAAAATTTATCAAATAGGTATAATTTTATTATGTTTAATTAACCAGGCTTAGTATGATTGAAAATCAACACTCAGAAACGTTTATATTTAGAATTTCTCCTCTGATTAAATTAACCCTTTTAAGTTTGTATATTGCATTGACTGTACCTTTGCCTTTTTTATCTGAAGCCACAAATGCACCAGTACCTCCTGTTATTTTAGCAATAGGACTAACACTAGGAGCAATAGCATTATACGCAGCTCTAACAGAACGAGTCATAATTAATGACAAAGGAATTCAAGTATCCTATCCAGGTTGGGTACCAGACCTATTTCGCAAAGGTTGGTACTTACCTTGGGCAGAAATAAAAGCTCTTAAACCTAGGAGTACTGGTCAAGGTGGTCTAGTATACTATTTTGTGAATAATTCTGGAGAAGGTTATTTATTGCCCATGCGAGTAGTGGGTTTTGCCAAGTTGGTACGAATAGTAGAGGCAAAGACAGGTATAGATACAACTGATGTACGTCCTTTATCACAACCTTGGATGTATTTGATTTTATTCACTTGTACCATACTGTTACTACTAGTAGATGCTTGGACTATTTCTAACGCGATCGCTATTTCCTAGCTAAAAAATGCAACAGCAGCACTCTCAACTATATTTAGACCAAGTTAGTTTAACTACCCCAGTTAGCTCCCAGTATTTACTCAAAGATATTTCTTTTGCTGTAGAAAAAGGTGCTAAGGTTGCTGTAGTAGGTACCTCTGGAGCTGGTAAGACATCTTTGTTACGACTATTAAATAAATTAAATTCTCCTACTTCTGGTTATATCTATTTAGATAACCAGGAGTACGGCAAAATTCCTGTAATTCAACTCCGAAAAGAAGTGACAATGGTATTACAGGAGTCAAAACTTTTGGGAATGTCAGTAGCAGAAGCGATCGCTTATCCTTTAAAACTTAGAGGAATCAGACAACCGGAAATTCAGCGAAGGTGGGAATATTGGATACAGCAGTTAAATATTCCTGAATCTTGGTTATCCAGGTCAGAATTACAACTTTCAATGGGGCAAAAACAGTTAGTAGCTATCGCTCGTGCTGCTGTAATTCAACCTAAAATTCTTTTATTGGACGAACCTACCTCAGCTCTGGATGTTGGTACTGCTAGTCGAGTTATGCAGGTATTAGCAACATTAGCAGAAAGTGAAGTAACAGTAATTATGGTTACTCATCAAATAGATTTGGCTCAACAGTTTTGTACAAAGCTACTACATCTAGAACAAGGAGAATTAATTCAAGATTCCCTCAGTAGTAAAGTTGATTGGGTTAAGTTACGCCATCGTATCATTCAAGCACAAGCTCAAGAAACTGAAGAATGGAGTTAGTTTAACAAAAATGTCGCTAGAAGTCCCCACCTAAAAAGGCATTGCATATTTGCAGGATGAATTAGTGTGGGAAGTGTGAGGAGCGTTACATATTTGCGTTCTGGAATTATAGTTTTAGAGAAAGAGGAAGTAAAAGATAGGATTTACCTTTTCTGCAAAGATTCATCCCTTAGTTCAGCAACGTCCCTAAAAATACTATCAGGACACCCTGATATGAAGTGGGTATGAATGCCGACCAAAATATATAAAACATCGGCTTGATTTTAGTTGGTGCTGAGAATCCCCAACTATAAATTTAACTTCTGACTTCTGACTTCTAAGTTCTAACTTCTTCAAGCTGTTGTAACTTCTTGGGATTGTTTGTAACTTTTTTGATAATTATTCTTCCATTTATCCATAGTTAATATTTCTCGATTAAATCTATAACCGACATTTCTAACTGTCTGAATTACACTAGGTTGGCGGGGGTCAATTTCAATTTTTTTCCGTAGGGATAGTACATGAGTGTCTATAGTACGAGGATTATCTATAGAATCTGGCCATCCTCTATGTAGTAATTCTGAACGAGTAAGGGGTATTCCTTCTGCTTGAGCTAGAACATAAAGGAGACTAAATTCTTGTGGAGTTAAATCAATCAGATTACCCTTTAATATAACTCTACGGTGTACCAAATCAATGATCAAGTCACCATAATCTAAGCTAATGGGTGGAGTACAACTAATAGTTCTGCGACGACGTAGTAGTGCTTCTACCCTTGCCATAAATTCTTGCATACCAAAAGGTTTACAGAGATAGTCATCTGCTCCTGACTTTAAGCCTGCTACAACATCTGCTTCAGTTCTGCGTGAGGATAGCATCAAAATTAAGCACTGTTGCTGTTGCTGCAGCCACTGGCAAAATTCTAGACTATTTCCATCTGGTAGGTCAGTTTCCAGAATTACCAGATTTGGGCAATGAGTGTATATTAATTTTTTGGCATGATCGACATTTGCTGACTGATTTACCAAATGCTTTGCTTGCTGTAAATGCCAACCAAGTAGGGAGCGCAGATGCGGATTCCCTTCCACGATTAATATACAAGCATCTCCCACTTAAAATAACTTCCTATATATATTTTCTTTATAATTACCTTCTACCAAGTTAACATAGATTACTGTTGCATTTTTGTAACATCTGTTACTCTGACTGAAAAATTCTGTATAAAAGGCTTCTCTAGGAAACTGCCCAACCTATTGGGGATTTTTTTAAATTTTATCTCAATTTGATTGAATAATTTTACTAATAAGCTTGAGTGATTTTAAAGATTTTACCCATCATACCTCTTTGACTAAAAATCAACCCTCAAGTTTGTCACCGAGAAACAAAAATAGCTTCGTTAAAAACAAACAACAAATAATCAAAGTGTGTGATAACTACAATAATTTATAACTAAATGTTGATAATTTTTTTCTTCTAAATTTTGACTCCTGAGTATTTACTCTCACCAATTTATAACAAAGTTTTGTCTAATTATTATTGTATACAGACTTACTATTATATCACAGATTTTATATTTTTCCAAGTCGAGATTTTGAGATTTTTTGCTAAAATCAACGGAATATAAGAGAAATATATTGTAGACAGAAGAAAAACTGTGTATAAATCTATTTATAACTCTACTATAGATTTGAAAAGCTTCCGGAAATTGTTTTAAAATAGAAGTAGTTAAACATCAGTAGTATAAAAAATGCCCATGTATAAGTGTTTTTGTAATTTGTAATACCAACTTAATATTTGGTTCAGACTAATCTCAAAAACAGATAGTACAAGTTGCATTAAAAAGAAAATAACATTAACCTAAAAATAGGTTCTAATAAAAAATATAACCATTAATCCAGAGAAGACAAAGGCAATGTTAACTGACGCTCTAACAATCCGCCACTATCAAAAACTAACCGACGCCCTCGTCGAAATGTGGAATCGTGGTTATCGCTATGAAGAGATGCGTATCTATTTAGATGGTTACCTAGCATCCTTGAGAATCTCTAAGGCGATCGAACCATTTTTAATTAATAGACTGGAGGAAGAAACGACTCGTTATATATACGACCCTTCAAATTTTGAAATGCCATTACAAACTCAAGCTGAAGTAGATTATTACTAAATTACAGCTCTAGCTAAGTAGAATAGTTGAGATAAAAAATGAAGGGCATTATTACATACCCTTCATTTTTTATATTTTTAGAGTTACAAATGCCTAGATATCTAGGAGGCTAAAGCAACTTCTACCTTTTCCTGTAGTTCTTGTTTATTGTACATTTCAATCACTACATCAGAGCCTCCGATAAATTCGCCACTAATATAAAGTTGGGGAATTGTAGGCCAGCTAGAATATTCCTTTATCCCTTGACGAATTTCTGGATCTTCTAGCACATCGCAAGTTTCATAGGTTGCTCCTAATTGATTCAATATTTGTACCACATTGTTAGAGAAACCACATTGAGGCATCAGTTTATTACCCTTCATAAAAACCATAATTTTATTCTGAGTAACTAAGTTATCGATTTTTGCTTTTAATTCTGGAGTTAGAGTCATGGCTATTTCCTCAAATAGATGGTCATAGAAGCGTTTCCTTAAGGAATGCTCCGCAAACAGCATTCACTATTTAGCTAACCCTAATGTATGGTTAATATGCTTAAGTGATAGGCGATCGCTTTTTGATTTATAGATACTATTAATTTGCCTGATGTTTGATGGCAAATTATGAGAATTAATTAATTATGGCTAATGTAGCCAAATAATCCTGTTTGATTTGTAACCCAAAAGCAAAAATTAAGCAGTTTGCCCTGCTGCTTTCCACTCTTCAGGAGTATAGGTTTTCAAAGCCAAAGCATGAATTGCTTCAGTGGCCATAGGTTCTTGTACGGCAGCGTAAACCATTTGATGTTGTTTCACGAGAGTTTTTCCCTCAAATTCAGAAGAAACAACAATAGCCTGTAAATGGTCGCCACCACCTGTTAAATCTTGTACTTCTACCTGAGCATCTGGTAACTTAGCTTTAATCATTAACTCAACTTGCTCTAGATTCATAATTCTTCCTCTGGGAAAATACTGACATTCTACATTTTAATTAAGAGATTGGGGTGAGCCAGGAGATTGGCCATCTCCAGAGGATCTAGGATAGGGAATATCCACAAACCCTAACTCTAGTAACTGCTGGTAAGCTTTTTTTCCTAAATCGCGAGTGGGTTGCTGAGAACTAATAATTTGAACCAGTAATGGTACTGCTAATTCTGGTTGGTTTTGCGCCCGGTGGACCAGGGCTAACTGATAAGTAGCTTGGTCTCTCATCTGGGCAGTGTTCAAAGCTTTAGTCCGTTGGTCATCCGCTAAACGATTATCAATACCAGAAAAACTAGCAGCTAGTTGGGTATGAAAATTAGAAAGTTGATTAAATATTTGACGAGCTTCTTGTAGTTTCTGGTTAGCTAAAGCATAGTCCTCCGAAGCAATGGCATTGTCAGCTTCACTCATTAAACGTTGTCCACCCTGAAGACTGAGAAGACTATTCTGTGGATCTAAAGGACGAGCATTTTCAGGTTGGGTAGGTTGTATTGGTTGAACTGGGATAGGAGAAGAATTTTCTGACTCTATATTCTCCTCAGATTGAGCATTAAGTGGTTGTTGTAAAAGTGTTAAAGCTGCCATAATCGGGACAGTTAAGCCGAATGTGGAGTAAACAAAACGAATAGATTTAGTCAATACCATAATTATTTTAGTCGGTTTGTATAAATAAAAAACTATTTTTCAAATATACTATCATTATTTTTAAAGATATATATTTGATAAGTTATATCTATAAAAATGATGGTAGTTGCCACAAATGGGGTTGAAATTCTACAAGGGAATTGAGAATTTGATGGGCAGAATGAAATAAGTTTTTATCCATGTCGGGATCGGGTACAACAACTACAGACATTCCTGCCGTTAAGGCAGCTTCCATTCCTGCTAAAGAATCTTCAAATACTAGACAATTTTCTGGGGAAACATCTAATCTTTCAGCAGCTATTAAGAAAATATCTGGCGCTGGTTTTCCATGTTTAAGATTGGGGTCATCTCCTACAACAATATAATCAAATAATTGGAACCATTCTTGATGATTTTTTGTTTTTAAATTAAATGGTTCACGGGAAGAACTGGTGGCTACAGCTTGAGGAATTTTATTTTGATATAAATGTTGGGTAAGGTGAACTGCACCTGGCATTGGTTTTGCTTCAGGAAAGCGTTGATATGTGAGGGTATTTCTTTGTTGAAGATAATTTTCGGGAGTGACAGGTAGTTCTAATAGTTCTACAATTTTTCTTGCAGAATCGATAGATTTTCTGCCAGTAATTTTACATTTAATATGTTTGTCGAAAATTTTGCCGTAACGGCTTGTAACTTCTTGGTTTACTTGAGCATGAATTGATTCTGTATCTAAAAGTAAACCGTCTAGGTCGTAGATAATATGGGTGATTTTTGGGAAATTATTCATTTTTTTTAGGGAGTAGGGAGTAGTAATTTAGGGTTGCTGAAACTGAATATGAAAAAATCCAAAATTTACTTTTTTATCCCCTTTAAAGTTTGATAAAGGGGGGATTTACTTTCTAGCTATGACTATAATTAAAGGAAAAAGAGGACTTAGAAGACAAGGGATAAAAAAGCAATTTTCATGGTTGGATTAAATGCTTGCTTCATCGATAACTAAACTTTTATAAGTTTAAGTTTTCCGGTTTTTGTACTTCCTTGTCTACTTTTCTCCCAAGTCTACCAGGTCTTCCTCTATTTTCCCTTTATTGTCAAAAACTTATCCTTGTGAAGGATAGAAGCTGGATTTAATTTATTATTTCTAGTCAATTCAAGCAAAATTTATTATTCATAGTATTAGCAATATTACTAATAATAATACTTTGATAGATTATTTGAGTAAAGTATTTTAAATCAGGGGTTTTCATGCCAACAACTTTAGCTTGGTCATCCCAAATTCTTAATTGTACTGCATCTTCTGCATAGGGTTGCTGAATAAATTCGTCTGCAGCATCAGGAGAAAATGCTCCACCTTGTAATTCTAAACTTCGTTGAGAAGCTGGTGATAAAGTTGCAAAATAGTTAGGTTTTGTTGCACAAAGATAACGTTTAGCTTCAACATGAAGGCGAATTGGTTCTGTTATAGATTCCCCAAATAAATGTTTTAAATACTTGATACTACGATATTCATGATGGTCATTAATACCTTTTTTTGCTGCATCTTCTCCTAGGTTATGAACTAGATGTCCGAAGTCGTGAAATAAGCAAGCTACAATTAGTTCATTACTAGCACTTCCTAATTCTGCTAAAGTCGCACATTGGAGAGCATGTTTTAGTTGACTAATAGGTTCTTGACCATATTGGGAATGACCTTTGAAGGATAAAATGTTGAGGATTGTCTCGAGATCTAGTTTCATCTTAATTTTGTGTTCGGGAGTTATTGAAGAAAATTAGTTTTCAGGAGTTAATTTAGCAGATTTACTGCTTCTTTTTGTGACGGCAAATCAAAATTATACCGTGATTTTTTAGTTGTTTTTTACAGTTCATTTAGTAATACCATTTCTCTATGAAGTTGCACTTAATAAAAGATAATAGCTGTCAGTAAAATTCAGGTTTTATCAGAATTATTAAGTGCATTGTTACAGAGAAATTGTATAGTTTGATTTTAATTGATGATTCACTAAACTATTGCGTAATAGTTTTTAGATTTTAGATAAAGTTGGTAGGGTCGTGATAGTCCTACGCACCGCTACGCGTTTTCCTGTGGAATGCTGTGCAAACATGTCTCGCAGCGAAACGCTTAAAACACTAAGCAAATAGGAGGCGGACATTTATAAATGCTCAAACTCCATCAGAGATTACTTCTAACTTCTAACTTCTGATCTGCCTTTTTATTTATTGTTGCTGTTTTTCCTAGACAGAATTATCAGAATCAGATGCTGTTCCTTTTGATTAGTAATACCAATTTGATAAATATTTGCTACAAATAGCTAGGGAACTTTTTAGGACTCAGGAATCAGGAGTCAGGAGTTGTATGGGAATAGCTTCTATATCATTTTTTAACTGGTAAATCATATTTTTTGCCAAAGTTAAATCTCCTGTAAAATCTTTTTCTTGACCTTACTATTCGTAACATTATTTTTTCAAATTGGTATAACAGGTTCCTCTTTCAGTTCAATAGCGGGGTGAGTTTCAATAATTAATAATTATTAATTATTGAAACGGATAAAATTGACAAAAATGATTTTTTTTCTTCTCTTGTTCGATTGGATATGGCGAGGTTTACGGCTCTTGCAGAGACGCTCCGCTTTTGATCTCGGCGACAGCCGTTAACCAAGCTTTGCGCTAGCAAAACGCCATCCCATCCTAAGGTCATGCTCCGCATTCATGTCGCGAAGCATTTGTCGTGTCGGCAACAGCCGAAGTGCATTTGCTTTAGCATTCCGACAGGAAAGTTGTGTGCTAGCAAAACGTGCGTTGTGCGGAGCGCTAAACTACCGCTTTTTCTATTGAAATAAAAGGCTTTAGACCTTAATTATTCGGTAAACATTAACTAGATATTATTTTACCAATGGATAATTGAGAATTGGAAATTAATCAATTCGGTTTAAAGCCTCTCCTAATTATTAATTATTAGAGATAGTTTTTATTATCTACTATCCATTAATAAGATTTCTTTAGATTCAATTCCGTTAAGGTTTTAACCAGAGATAATTACCCATTATCAATTAATGAATATAGTGCCAAATAACTGTAGAAATTTTAAGATTAAAAGTAATAACAGTTCAAGCAACACGACGACCATCAATAAATACTGAAGTTAAATGGGGAACAATTCCATCATCATGTACTGTAATTAGGTCGGCACGTTTGCCAACTTCCAAACTTCCCCTATCCTCAAACAAATTAATAGTTTTAGCAGGATTACTTGTAACTAACTTCATTGCTTCATAAACTGGTTTATCAGTTTCATTACTAATTAAAAAAATAGATTGTAATAAACTTCGAGGTACATAATCTGAAGAAATTACATCAACTAAATTTTGCCCTACCAATTCCATTGCTGATACATTGCCAGAATGGGAACCTCCTAATACTAAATTTGGCGCACCCATTAAAACTTGTAATCCAGAACTATGAGCTGCTTTTGCTGCAGCAAAAGTTGTGGGAAATTCAGCTAATACTGCTCCATTTTCTACAGCTTCTTTGACATGATTTATTGTTGCATCATCATGGGAAGCTAGAGAAATTTTTTGTTGTTTTGATAGGTCAACCAATGCTTGACGATTTTTAGGACCATATTGTTGTTGAGTTTCCTGACGATAGATAATAAAGTCATTCATTTCTGCTTCACTAATTCCATGTTTTCCCATGTAATATTCTTTATATTTTTCCACACTAACAAATTGTCTTTGACCGGGAGTATGATCCATTAAAGACATCAGAGAAAGAAGAGGATTAGTTGCATATTTTTCCACAACATTACATACACCTTCAAAAGAAACTTCACAGCGTAAATGTAGACGATGGTTTGTCAGAAGTCTCCCAGATTTTTGCCTTTCAAAAATAGCTTCAATCATGTCACCAAAATCCTTGAGTCGAACAGAATTTGGTTTAATATCTCCAATAGAAATTGCATCACAAACTGTAGTAATTCCAGAACTAATTAAATCTCGGTCGTGATACGATACTGCTGCTGCCAAAGGCCATTTGATCCCAGGACGAGGAGATATACATTTTTCTAAATTATCTGTGTGAAGTTCTATCAATCCAGGCATTAAATATTCTCCTTGCCCATTTTGACCAATATTAAGAATTCCTGGTTGAATTTCGGCAATTTTACCATCACGAACTATGAGAGTACCAATAATTTCTTGGTCTGGTAATTGTAGTCGGTAGTTTGTGTAAATCTGTTCGTTCATAGTTATTTAATCAACAGTTAATCTTGCGTTAAAAAATGATAATTTTCACTTTCTCTATAGTATAACTTTAAGCATTCAGCTAGCCTCCGCAGGAGGAACTGCGTTAACAGCTCAAGTAAAAATTATTACCTGTGAAGGATTTTGATTTTATTAATGTCATAAAAGTTTTTTATAGTGCTATAATACAAAATTAATCCTATATATACTTACTCAACAATTAATAATTATTAATTCTTATATCAAATCCGCTTGTAATGGAAGTTTCACAAGAAACCGGGTTTATGGGAAGTAGATATTAGCATGGTGGATTGTTTAATATAAATCCGGTTTCTCTGCTTTTTTTACACCAATACTACCGGATTTGATATTAATTGTTAATTGCTGAAAATAAAATATTCTAGCAAACTAGCCAAACTATTAAGATATTTTCATTCTTCCACTCTACCTAGCACCTAACAACAAACTTAATGTACCAAAATTTGATGAAATTAGTATGAGTTTGCCTAATTTCCTCTTTTTGCCAGAGATGGTCATAGAAATAATTAAAGCAATTGTCTACTCTTTGCCAAACTCAACCCATAGATTTATTGGGAATTGTGACCAAACCTTTAACATAATTTAGCATCAAATTTACAACTTAAATTTGCAATACCTGTACCTCAATTTATGTTAGAATTTAGCGGATGTTTTGACGGATTTATTTAGATGATAGTACACATAGTTTTATTTAAGTGGGAGGCAGATACTTCAGCAGATACTATTGCCTCAGTTATGTCAGCTTTGAGAGAAATGAAAGGGAAGGTTCCAGAAATAATTGATTTATCTTGTGGGGATAATTTTTCGGAACTTTCTCAAGGATTTCAAAATGGTTTAGTCGTTCAAGTTAAAGATAAAGCTGCTCTTGATGCTTATGCCAAAAATTCTCTTCATCAAGAAATTATTCAGACTTTGATTAAGCCGATTTTGGCAGATAAAATTACTGTTGATTATGAAATTTAATAAATAGGAATTATGGAAAGAAACCTGGTTGCCACGATAAATATTTAGTTTGAATAATAAACATATAACAAAAAACCTGGTTTCTAGGTTCCTTATGCATAATTAGTAATAAATTCACAGTAGGTAAAATCATCCATATAGTTTGACAAAAAGTCTATAATTTGTGATATTATTAACATAATAGGTACTTTATAGATATTTCATATAATTATGACAAATAAAAATTTTACACAGTATATATATATATATCATCTTTAGTAGCAAGCTTGTCCTTAGTTGCTTTATTTAATTTAATTGTCGATCCACTATACATATTTAGATTAGTTGAAATAGAAGGGTTTAATACTTATAAACCCAAGATAGATACTTTGGGAATGCGGACTACAAAATCTATTGATGTTATCAAAAAAGATTATGATACATTAATATTAGGAACTTCTAGGGCTTTTAATTGATTAGATCCTTTAGCCACTCCCTTAGCTCAAAAATCTGCATATAATGCTGGTTTAAATGCTTCTAATATATATGAAATTCATAAAGTTTTTCAGCTATCTCTACACAATAAAAATATTAAAAAAATTATTCTATCTCTAGATTTTTTGACTTTTTCAGATCATAAACAAGTATCCGGAGATTTTAGAACTTCTAGATTTTATACAAAATACTTTTTGCTACTTAATTTACATCGATTAATATCTATTCAAGAATTGGAATACTCCCTGGAAACGATTAAATTTAACTTAAAAGGTATTTATACAAGACAATTTTATACAAAACAAGGATTTAGAAAAGTTAAAGATCAATATATTCCTCATCGAGAGCTTTTTATAAGACAAAGTAATCAGTTTTTTGATGATTATTCAATTTTTAACTATAGTCAAGAAAGATTGAGTTTATTCAAAGAAATACTTGAAAAATGTCATCAAAATAATATTAAACTATATATATTTAGCTCTCCAATTCATGCTCGTCAGTTAGAAGTTATGAGAGTTATGGAAAAATATACTATTTTTGAACAATGGAAAAGAGATTTAGTAAATACTATTGAGCAAGTCAATCAACAATATCCTAATCAAGAACCATTCTTTCTTTTTGATTTTACAGGTTATAATAGTATCACAACTGAAGCTATTCCTGGCAAGGATAGTCAAGAACAAATGAAATGGCACACAGAGCGATCTCATTATAAAAAAGAACTCGCTAATTTAGTATTAGAGATTCTTTTAAATTATCCATCAAGAAATGATAATCTTCCTGAAGATTTTGGAATATTAATAAACAATAACAATATTGAATCTCATTTAGCTAATATTCGCAGTCAGCAGAGAAAATATCACGAAAATTTTCCTCATGAACTGATAGAAATTGAGAACTTAGCAAAAAAAATATCGGTAAAATAATATTCTATTTTCCTGAATATTTCTATTTTCCTGAATATTTCTTTACTGTTTCTGGAAAGTTGCATTATCCAATGTAATAGAAGTATTCTACCTAAGATTATACAAGTATTTTGATCCAGTCACAAATACTAGAATAAACTAATCTATTAAAGAAAGTAATTATATAAAATCTATTCTGATGAAATAGACTGAGAAATATCTTTTGCTAAAGCTAAAATATCAGATGGAATCATCAAAATAGTTGTTGTATTTTTTCAGTTCCAATCTCAGCAATCATCTGGATTCGACGTAGTTCTAATGCTACTGGAGACTTAGCAATTTCCTCTGCCGCTTGTGTTAGTTTAATAGTAGATTCATACTCAGATTCTGCTTTAATTAGACGCGATCTTTTTTCCCTTGCGGCTTCTGCTTCTTTTGCCATTGCCCGTTGCATTGGTTTAGGAATTTATAGATTTTTTATTTCTATACGTTCAATTTCTATACCCCAAGGATTTGTAATTTTATCAACTATTTCACAAATTTTAGCGTTGATTTTGTCTCGTTCCTGAAGTAGTTCGTCAAGTTTATTTTGCCCGATAATATTACGCAAAGTTGTTAAGGCAATCTGAGATGTAGCAAAGTTATAATCTTTGACTCTAATTATAGCTTTCTCAGGTTCCCTAATCCGATAATAAAGAACAGCATTAACACCAAAAGTAACACTATCTTTTGTCACCATATCTTGGGATTCAATATCTACAGTAATAGTTCGTCGATCTACTTGTTTTACTTGGTCGATGATGGGAATTATTAAGTATATACCTGGTCCTCTAAGACAACTCAATCTTCCTACTCTAAAAATCACCGATTTCTGGTATTCATAATTCATTTTTAGACTAGCAGATAATAATGCTATTAAAACTAATAAAATTAGTAAAGGTAAGATGGTTAACATATTTTTAGGAGTCAGGAGACAGGAGACAGGAGTCAGGAGTTAGGAGTTCAGAGTTAGAATTTCAAAACCTTTCAGTTCAGGAATGAAGAGACAAGAGTTCAGAAGTCATAATAAATAGTTTAAATACAATTTATTGCCTTGAATATCCCTTTTTAATCAAAGACAAATCTGATGGTTAACATATTTTGAGGAATCAGGAGACAGGAGTCAGGAGTTAGGAGTTCAGAGGTAGAACAGGAAAAGACTAGAAAAATATAGCTGACAAACTTTTAGTATTTTTTGGTAGCTGGTTAGGGATTACTTATATTCTGGTTGTTTTGGCATCTATTTCTCCCAAATCGGATAAGTCATTTCCCTCATAAATGATACCTATTATTATCACCCCACAAGTAACATTACTAGGTGTTGCATTAGGCTTTTATTTTAAAGACCAGGGTTAGGATGTCATTAAAGAATAAGATTTTATATAACTGTTTAATTCTTATTCATAAATAATATTAAAGTTTGTGTTACTACTATATTTTTATTAGTAGATAACACAAACTTTTTTTTTGAAATACGGAGGATTTCATCTCATTGTAATAAGCGTAGGTTGGGTTGAGGAAAGAAACCCAAAAAAAAACAAACAAAAATAATGCTTTGTTGGGTTTCACTGTCGTTCTACCCAACCTACATTTTTAGGTGTGTCAGTCTACTACTTCTGACTCCCAAATCCTACCCCTACTAGATAAATTTTGACCGAAAAATTCTGGTCTCAAGCTTCCTCTTTTAAGGGGATAAAAAAGGAAATTTTGCTTTAACTGGAGGTACTGATAACTGATAACTGCCAAGACTTTTGACTTCTAAATTTTGACTTACGCGACTATCTAAAGTTCATATTAAAGAAGAGCAACCTCTGGCTTAAGCCTAAATAAAATAAACCCTAGGCATATCCAGAATAGAAGTAAAGTTACCTTTACAACTAGCCTATTGACTGGAACTACTTGTTAAGATGGAGGAATTATATATATATGGTAGATGCCCAAACTGGGGAAGACCTCCACATTCGTCTGGAGGAAACACAGGCATTAGATCGTGATTGTACAACCTTATCACGTCATGTCCTACAGCAACTTCAGTTCTCACCAGATGCTCAAGATATCAGCGCCCTAATGAATAGAATAGGGTTGGCCGGCAAGTTAATCGCCCGTCGCCTCACCCGTGCTGGATTAGTAGAAAATGCTTTAGGGTTTACTGGCACAGTCAATGTCCAGGGAGAATCCGTCAAAAAGATGGATATCTATGCCAATGATGTTTTTATCTCCGTATTTAAGCAAAGTGGCCTTGTCTGCCGCTTGGCATCTGAGGAGATGGAAAAACCTTATTACATTCCAGAAAACTGTCCAATTGGTCGCTATACATTACTTTACGATCCTCTAGATGGCTCCTCTAATCTAGATACAAATTTAAATGTGGGGTCTATTTTCTCAGTTCGTCAACAAGAAGGTGACGATGAAGATGGTTCCGCTCAAGATTTACTCCAAAGTGGACGTAAACAAATTGCTGCTGGTTATATTCTATATGGACCTAGCACAATGTTGGTTTACTCAATAGGCCAAGGAGTACATGCATTTACTTTAGACCCTAGCTTAGGTGAGTTTATTCTTGCTAATGAGAATATAAAAATTCCAGAGCATGGCCCAGTCTATAGTCTCAATGAAGGTAACTTTTGGCAGTGGGATGATTCTATGCGCGATTATATCCGCTATGTTCATCGCCATGAAGGTTATACCGCTCGTTATGGTGGTGCATTAGTCGGAGATTTCCATCGAATTTTATATCAGGGTGGGGTATTTTTGTATCCAGGTACGGTGAAAAAGCCAGAAGGAAAATTACGTCTACTATATGAATCAGCTCCAATGGCTTATCTAGTCGAACAAGCAGGTGGTAGAGCTAGTACAGGGACAGAAGAAATATTGGATGTGGTAGCAGATAAACTGCATCAACGGACGCCATTGGTTATTGGTAGTAAAGAAGATGTGGCGCTTGTTGAATCTTTTATTAAAGAACAAAAACGCATTTCTAATCAAAGTTAACAACTGAAATCAGGTTTTAAGTAGAGTTAAATTTGTTGCAAGCAGAATAAAAATTGCATATAGACTTCACTGTTGCAACAGATAAATAGTAAAGAAATTTTGAATACCTGCAGTAGCACATAACAGCTTAGTTATCCTTTAGAAGTATCTCAAGGCACAAAAAACTCCAACAAAAAATAGTAGGAATTAAGGTAATAGCTATGACAACTAATCATTTGCTAGAAATAGAAAACCTAGGCCAGAGTATCTGGATGGATAATCTGAGTCGTAATATCATTGAGTCTGGGGAACTCAAGAGCATGATTGCCCAAAAAGGGATTCGTGGTATTACTTCTAATCCCGCGATTTTTGAAAAGGCGATCGCTGGTAATGCTATCTATGATGCAGATATCGAAGCTGGTATCAGTGCCGGTAAGTCAGTGATGGATATTTATGAATCTCTTGTGTTTAAGGATATTCGTGATGCTTGCGATATCTTTATGCCAGTGTATGAACAGACTAATGGATTAGATGGTTATATTAGTATAGAAGTTCCACCAACTATTGCTAAAGATACAGAAAGTACCATCAGCGAAGCAATTCGTTATTACACTGCTATCGGCCGCGAAAACCTAATGATTAAGATTCCAGGTACACCAGAAGGTTTACCAGCAGTAACGCGAGTTATTAGTGAAGGGATAAATGTAAATGTCACTTTGCTATTCTCGGTAGAAAGCTATGTAAATACAGCCTGGGCATATATCGAAGGTTTAGAAGCTAGAGCTGCTAAAGGAGAGGATATTAGTAAGATAGCTTCTGTGGCAAGTTTCTTTCTCAGTCGAATTGATAGTAATATTGATGGTACGATTGATAGCAAACTCAAGAATGTAGCAGATGAGACAGTCAAGGCCAAACTAGAAACAGTCAAAGGAAAAGTAGCGATCGCTAATGCCAAAATTGCCTATCAAGAATACAAAAAAATAATTCAAGGCGATCGCTGGAAAGCTTTATCAGCAAAAGGCGCAAAAGTACAAAGACTGTTATGGGCAAGCACCAGTACCAAAAATCCAGCCTATAGTGATGTTATGTATGTTGACGAATTAATTGGGCCTGATACAGTCAATACCTTGCCTCCCCAAACTATAGATGCTTGTGTTGACCATTGTCATGTTGACAACCGAGTTGAGACCAACATTGAGGTGGCAAAAAAAGTCATAGAAAGTCTCAAAGATACTGAGATTAATATCAACATTGACCAAGTAATGGACGAACTCCTGGCAGAAGGGATAGACAAATTTATCAAACCCTTTACTTCTCTAATCAACTCCCTAGAAGAAAAAGTTAAAAAATTAGCACCTGTTTCAGGCTAACTAAATCTTATGTCATCAGTCATTTCCATGTCCATGACAGCCAAAACTTGAAAAAAAGTATGGTTTGACTGATGACCTACAATAGCAATTAATGTAGTTAAAGACGCTGAATTATTGAATAATTTGAGATAAAACAAGTCATAGCATAGCAAACAAGTGGTATATCAATAGATCGAGATTTGAACGTCTCAATCAATTTGAAAAAGCGAGTGCTAATTGGTGAGAAAACCTCATAATTTTAAGACGCACTTAAGAAATGCGGTCAGCTTGACCTTTGATGCCTGTGGACGGAGTACTGCCGACAGTTCCGGTGGAAGCAGGTAGGGACGTTTAGCGTTCCGCACAACTTCGTTTCGGCTAAGAGCCGACATGAAAAACGCTGCGCGACATGAAACGCATTTTTGTTATGCAACGTCCGTACACATTAAATTTGTCACATTGTGACATTTTATATCAGTTTTATGGAGCAGTCAACATAGATGGTAGCATTATTAGAAAATCCTCTGCGGGTTGGATTACAACAAGACCGGATTCCCGAACCACAGATTTTAGTAATCTTCGGTGCATCGGGCGATCTAACTCAAAGAAAACTCGTTCCAGCATTATATCAAATGAAGCTAGAACGGAGACTTCCCCCTGAACTAACAATAGTGGGAGTAGCACGGAGAGAATGGAGCCATGACTACTTCCGCGAACAAATGCGGACAGGAGTAGAAGACTTTGGTGGTGGCTTACAATCTGAAGAACTCTGGAATGACTTTGCCAAGGGGATTTTTTACTGCCCTGGTAACATAGATAAACCAGAAGATTATCAAAAACTCAAAGAACTTTTGAGTCAACTTGATGAAGAGAGGGGTACGCGAGGTAATCGCGTATTTTACTTGTCTGTAGCTCCCCGATACTTTGGAGAAGCTACTCAACAGCTAGGGGCGGCAGGAATGTTAGATGACCCCAAAAAGCACAGATTAGTAATTGAAAAACCCTTTGGTAGAGACCTCAGTTCAGCTCAGGTACTCAACAAAGTTGTCCGTCAAGTTTGCCCAGAAGAACAAATATATCGCATTGATCACTATTTAGGGAAAGAAACTGTTCAAAACTTAATGGTATTTAGATTTGCCAATGCCATTTTTGAACCCCTATGGAATCGTCAATTTGTCGATAACGTGCAAATTACTGTTGCCGAAACAGTAGGATTAGAAGGACGTGCTGGATATTATGAAACATCAGGCGCTCTGCGGGATATGGTACAAAACCACCTGATGCAGCTATTCTCCCTCACAGCAATGGAACCTCCTAATTCCTTAGATGCTGATAGTATTCGCAACGAAAAAGTAAAAGTAGTTCAAGCAACTCGTCTAGCAGATTTAGAACACCTCGAATATTCGGCAATTCGCGGTCAGTATACCCAGGGTTGGATGAAAGGTAAAAATGTTCCAGCTTATCGGGAAGAAGGAGGAGCAGATCCTAACTCTACAACACCTACTTATGCAGCACTGAAACTTAATGTTGATAACTGGCGTTGGAAAGGAGTACCGTTTTATTTGCGGACTGGCAAACGGATGCCCAAAAAAGTTTCAGAAATCGCAATTCAGTTTAAAGAAGTGCCATATTTGATGTTCCAGTCTGCAGCTAAACAAGCTAACCCTAACGTATTGGCTTTGCGCATCCAACCTAATGAAGGAATATCAATGCGCTTTGAAGTTAAAACACCAGGTAGTTCTCTGCGAACTCGCTCAGTAGATATGGATTTTCGTTACGATACAGCTTTTGGTAAGCCTAGTACAGATGCTTACAGTAGATTGTTAATAGACTGTATGTTAGCAGACCAAACCCTATTTACTCGTGGCGACGAAGTAGAAGCATCTTGGCGAGCATTAACACCAATACTGAGTATCTGGGATGCTCCCGCTCCACCAGAAGTAATACCTTTGTATGAAGCAGGTACTTGGGGACCAGTTGAGGCCGAACTGTTGCTCAACCGAGATGGTCGTCGTTGGCGCCGACTTTAAATCAGTTATCAGTTATCAGTGAACAGCTATCAGCTTTTGACAGTAATCTCAAAACGGATAAAATGACTGGTTACTGATAACTAATAAGTTACATTAGAAGTGTTATATACGGGTTCAACTTTTGACTATTAGATTTTTGATTAATAGGAAAAAGAAGCCTAATTAAATAACCACCAGGTTTAACGCAAGCATCACCAAAGAACTAAGCATTTACTAAAAATGAGTACAACACTTGTTGCCTTACAACAACCAAAAGATATCTCTCTGAGTGAAATTGAGGCAGAACTGAATAAAATCTGGCTCAGTCAAAGTGGAGGCAAGGCAACTCCAATTGCTACCAGGGCAGCTACTTTCAGTATGGTCATATATGAGCCAGAAGAATTCCAGCAACTTTTGGCTGGTTTGGGATTCTACAACGGTGAAATAGATGGTATTAACGGAACAGCAGCTCGTGAAGCTATTAAGGAAGCTCAAAAAGCTTATGGATTACCAATCACAGGTAGAGTAGACTCCGAAACTCTTACCAAGTTACGCTCAGAGTGGGCTGCAAAATCATCAGAAGAGCAGCAATTCTCCAATATGGATATTAGGGGATTTAGTGTAAGTGAAGTTATCGCAGATCAAAATCCCTGTCGAGTTATTACTCTATGTCCTACCTTCGGAGAAGATACAGGGGTAACAGCTCAAGTTTCTGCTTACTGTCCAGTTCAGAAAAAGCAGTCTTCACTAATTTGTTGTGAATATATTACCCTACGCGGAACTAAAGAAGCATTGGAACGGGTGAGTGATGTAGTAACATCATTAATGATTCCCGATCTACCCAAGTTTGTTTGGTGGAAAGCTACCCCCAACCCAGAACAAGAACTTTTCCGTCGCCTATGCAAAACTAGCAACTGCATTATTCTCGATTCATCTTACTTTAGCGATTCAGAATCAGAATTTCTCAAAATGCAGGAGTTGATCGAGGATAAAACCTATATTGCCGACTTAAATTGGCATCGTCTCTCTGCATGGCAAGAGTTAACTGCTGCTACTTTTGATCCGCCAGAGCGTCGTGCTTCTCTGGGTCAAATTGACACAATTACTCTTGACTATGAAAAAGGGAACCCAGCACAAGCATTAATGTTTTTAGGTTGGTTCGCTAGTCGTCTTGATTGGCAACCTACAAGTTATACTGAAACTGGTGGTGATTATGACATCATCCATATTAAGTTTACTACTCCTAACGATAAAGAGATTTTAGCAGAGTTGGCAGCAATTCCTACTGCTGACTATGGTGAAATTCCTGGAGATTTAGTAGGTTTGCGTTTAGATTCTAGTAATCCCAATGCAGGTTGTTGTACTATTTTGTGTTCTGAAACTACTGGTTGTATGCGATTAGAGGCAGGTGGTAGTGCCCAGTCTTGTCGTACAGAGCAAGTCAGTGCTTTAAGCGATCAGAAGGCAGAATATTTGATGGCTCAACAGTTACAACGTTGGGGAAGAGAGGTTTTGTATGAGGAGAGTTTAGCAGTAACTGCTGAAATTCTCAAATTGCGTTAGTTTGGGCAATATAAATATCTCCCAAAATTAATCTTTTTCTGAAAAAGAATGTAGAGATTTTCCATTGAATTTCTCTACATTCTTTTTTGAGAAGTGGGTCTTTTAATAACACTTAATATCAAATCCGTTCGGGTTCGGTATAAAAAAAAATTCCATCTTCAACTATTGCAAAATATGCTCGCTTATCTACCCACACTTGCTATACTCTTTATCTAATTAAACCAAACCTTATACCAAATTTTATAAATGTTTGCTACAAATAGCTAGGGAACTTTTTAGGAGTCAGAATTCAGGAGTCAGGAATCGTATGGGAATAGCTTATATATCATTTTTTTACTAGTAAATCATATTTTTTATTAAAGGTAAATCTACTGTAAAATCTTTTTATTGCCCTTACTATTCGTAACATTATTTTTTCAAATTGGTATTACAATACTCATCCTACCAAACTTGATATAAAGTGTTGATTGCCAAATGATAGAATTAAAAAGAATATATTAGCCTCCAAAAAAGCTATGTTCTGTCCAATGCAACTCGATTGTCAGGCTATGACAGGAACAATTTATAATTGCCCTAACCTGTCAGAATGTCTAGATAACTCTCCCTTAAATAGAAGAGAAGCAATTAGACTTTACTTCCTGAATCAAGGAATTAAGCCAGAAGATATCAGAATTAATGGGCGACCTAGCCAAGACAACAATTTTTTAGATTCTCCTTGTTTATCCAGTTCCAGTTTTACCTATAATTTTGATAGTGAGACTAGGGACAGAATTATTTTTGGTACTCCTATTGCATGGGAAGACGCTATGGGTGGAGTACAACGTTTTCATGATTTGACCAGAGAAAAATTACAACAACTTATTAGTCATGGTTTTGCAAATCCAGCAGATTCACAAAATTTTTCTCCAACAATTGGTGACTTTTTTGAGTTTGCACAAAGACAAGGAAATAAGGGTTTTGAGTTTATTCTTGAAGGTTATGTAATTAGTCCAGAACGTCGAGATTATAGAGTTAGTATTGATAGTTTATTTTATCGGGGAATTTGCTCTACAGAATTAATTTTTGACTTTCAAGAATTTGTTAATGAACCAGATGAATTGGAGATAGAACCTAATTATTTGCGTGCTTGGTGGGATTGAAAATCATCATAACTAATAGCTAATATTATTTGTTTTTTGATATAATTTTATTAGCTATTAGTAACTTATAATAATATTGAATTCTTGTCTACCTTCAGGAAAAGACTTTTTCCAAAAGTCCAGCTAATTATAATTCTACTATCAGCCTTCAAATTTTTTTGTTTTATTCATCTTCACAAGATTCAGGATTTAGTAAAAATTGTTAGTAATACTGCTCCTAATAAGTAATAATTAGCTTGTAAATTTAAGCCAGCTTCTTGACCGAATTTTGCACGAGCTTTTGGACTATAAAGGTTTAAACCTCCTGGAGTAATACCTAAATATTGAAATTCATCTTGCCATTTAAAATAAGAATCAACTAAATAAAAATATCCACCAGGGCGTAATACTCGACTCACTTCATTAAATACTTGCTGGGGATGAGGATAATGTAAAAAACTAATCGTATTAAAAACAGCATCAAATTCCTCATCCGTTAAAGGCATTTCTTCAGCATTTCCTAATAAAAATCTTAAACGTTGTGGATAACAATTACGACTATTTGCTTGACTAATCATTTCTGGAGATAAGTCTAAACCAGTACCTTGAAGATTAGGAAAATTAATAGCAAGACGATAGAGAAGTTTTCCCGTACCACAACCTAAATCAAGTACATTTGCTGAACTTGGTAAATCTACATATTCCAGTAACCTTTTATGTATAGCTTGATAAACTACAGATGGAAATAACCAATCGTAACTTGGCGCCCAACGGTCAAAAAATGTTTGTTTAATAGAAGTATTATTTGTCATGTCATTTCAGTTATCAGTTATCAGTTAACAATTACTCTAGCTCAAGTCAGAGGCTTGAAATACTGAAGTTTATTTTCTCTTGGTCGATTGGATATGGAATTTCATACCCTTAAATAGGGATGGCTAGAGACCTTATTTTTGAGTCAAAAAATATATTTACTAACTCAAAAGTTAAAGTTTAAAATATATATAAAAGTAATAATTATCGAGTTCCATACAAGCGATAACCTGCGTCTCCTAATCCTGGAATTATAGAACCATGTTCGTCTAATTTTTCATCAATAGCAGCCGTATATAATTGTACACCTGGATGATATTCATGGAAATTTTCAATGCTTTTTATCTTGAAATAGAAGGCTTTAAAGCGAATTGATTAATTATCCATTGGTAATAATTATCCCTTGATTTTTTCCCCTTATCTACTCGAAAAGCTAACACTTTTTTTCAAAAAAAAGAAAAGGTTTTAGACTTTTTTGTCAATTCTTTGATAATTAATCAGCAAGTCCTAATTAATGATACTTGAATATTATAAGTTAAATCAAAAATTAAAAATTACCGAATTATTAATTATTAATTGTTAATTAAATAATTGTGGTTTAAAG
>NZ_JBNHER010000020.1:0-13722 GCF_050015975.1 Dapis purpurea BLCC-M126
CGATCGCTACTTAGTATAACCTTGGACGGAAAAGATACCAAATGGGTTCTATAGTAACAAACTCATTTTGATATTACTTTTGACTTTTGACTTTTGCCTTTTGACTTGAAGAAAGCGATCGCCAGAACATGATAAAATATAGCATTCTATTTTGTATAAAAAAAACAACTAAATTATGCTACAAACCACCAAAAAAAAAGATGTTCAAGTTGTCATAATTGCTGAAGATACAAAAGTGCTACGGTCTCGAACTTGGGATAGACTAAAATTTGAAGTGGAATATTCTCTACAAAAAGGAACCACTGCTAACTCCTATCTTATCCAAGCAGAAAAAACTGCCATTATCGACCCTCCTGGTGAGTCATTTACTACAAATTATTTAGAATCATTACAACTACGCTTAGATTGGCATCGCCTTGATTATGTGATTCTGGGTCACTTTAATGCTAATCGTGGAGCTACCCTGAAAGCATTGTTAACTGTAGCACCTCAAGTTACCTTTGTCTGCTCAAACCCCGCAGCTTTAACTCTCAAAGACTATTTCCAAGACCAAGAGTTGAAAATTAAAGTAGTTAAAGGAGAAGATACTCTTGACTTAGGTCGTGGCCATCAATTGGGGTTTGTCATCACTCCCACTCCTAAGTGGCCAGACGCTATGATGACTTATGACCCCCAAACTGAAATTCTATTTACTGATAAATTTTTCGGCGCTCATGTTTGCGGAGACCAAGTTGCTGATGAAGGATGGAGTGTCTATAGCGAGGATAGACGCTTTTATTATGATTGTCTTCATGCAGCTCAGGCAAAACAAGTGCTTTCTACCCTGGAAAAAATTTCTGAGTTGACTGTGAAATTCTATGGTTCCGGTCACGGACCAATGGTACGCTATGGGTTAATGGAGTTAACCAGTCTGTATCGGAAGTGGAGTCAACAACAAAGTTCACGAGATTTGAATGTAGCCTTGCTTTATGCTTCAGCTTATGGTAATACAGCTACTGTTTGTCAGGCGATCGCTAGGGGTATAACCAAAGCGGGGGTAGCTGTAGAATCAATTAACTGTGAAGCTGCTACATCTAATGAAATTAAGGAAGTAGTAGAAAAATGTGATGGGTTTATTATTGGTTCTCCTACTCTCGGCGGTCATGCACCAACTCAAATTCAAACGGCTTTAGGTATTGTATTGAATACAGTTTCTAAGGATAAATTGGCAGGGGTATTTGGTTCTTTTGGTTGGAGTGGTGAAGCAATAGATTTTTTGGAAAGTAGGTTAAAGGATGCGGGTTATAAATTTGGTTTTGAACCTATTAGAGTTAAGTTTAAACCAGATGATGTGATGATTCAAACTTGTAAGGAAACTGGTATTGATTTTGCTCAAGCTTTGATCAAATCCCAAAAACGTCGCGCTCCTAAACCTTCGGGGGGTGGTTCGGGAAGTGATCGTACGGCTCAAGCGGTGGGAAGAGTTGTGGGTTCTCTGTGTGTAATGTCTGCTAAACGTGGAGATGTCACCAGTGCGATGTTAGCTTCTTGGGTATCTCAGGCAACTTTTAATCCTCCGGGGGTGACTGTTGCTGTAGCTCAAGATAGAGCATTGGAGTCTTTGACTCATACGGGGGATAAATTTGTATTGAATATATTAGCTGAGGAAAAGAAGGATTTACAAAGGCATTTTCTCAAGCCTTTTGCAGCGGGAGAAGATCGTTTTGTTGGAGTTGAGACAAAGGAAGCTAATAATGGTTGTCCAATTTTAACCGATGCTCTGGCTTATTTGGAATGTAAAGTGGCAAACAGGATGGAATGTGGGGACCATTGGTTAGTTTATGCTGTGGTAGAGAATGGTCAACTATTAAATGATGGGGTAACTGCTGTTCACTTCCGTAAAACAGGCAGTCATTATTAGAGGGAGTAGCGAATAGAGAGTAGGAAGTGTGGGGAGTTTGGGGAGAAACTACAATCAATATATTGGTTCAATAGGGTGTGTTAGACGGCTAAAATTTAGACCGTGAAAAACATTTAATAATCCGTCTTCATTAATTGATAATGGATAATTACCTATGGTTAAAATCGGGAGGATTGAAAATAAGGAAATATTATTTCTTTTTTTCTCTTGAAATAGAAGGCTTTAAACCGAATTGATTAATTATCAATTATCAATTATCCATTATCCATTGGTAGCGCACCATTTTAGCTTTGTCGGTCCACTACTATATTGTTTACAACTATATTTTTCTTTTTTATAGTTTTTCTTCGCCAAATCCCTATTTGTCTACTAAAAATACAGAGAGTAGCACCGATCCAACAAATTTCTAAAAAAGACATAAATATGTGATATTTCATTTTTTCTGATGGCTAAATAACACTATTTAATATAGCAATTTCTATAAGGAGTGAGGTACAAAATTCCCAGGACTTACGCATAAGGTAGGAAAAACTAGGATTTGAGATTGCTTCCCTATCGGTCGCAATGACAAAAATACGTTGTAGTGCGTAAGTCCTAATTCCTTATTTACCGAATAATTAGGGCTTGCTGATGAAATCTAAAAGCATTGATAGATAAAGGTTGTAGGCTTTTTTCTCCATAAAGTCTGGCTTTTTCTGCTTGATCAAGCAGAAAGTCAGGGTTTTGAGGAGAATAATTGCAGAAAAATTGAGGGATACAATATTCGACTAACTCCTCTAAATTCCCTATTTATTCTGTCTCCTGTCTCCTGTCTCCTCCCCTCACCCATAAGACTTTTGCAGCAAACCCTAATTAGGGTTTAAAGCCTCTCCTTCAAAGGAGAAACAAGCGGTCGTTTGCTGAGCATTCCGAAGGATGGGATGGCGAGGGCGAGGTTTCCCACTCTTGCAGAGCCGCTACGCTTTTCATGTCGGCTCAAGCGCCGAAACGCCATATCCAATCGACCAAGAGAGAAAAAATTTTCCCTACCGCGTCAATCTTATTCCTAAAAGGAAGAGGTAATTATCAATTATTCATTATCAATTATCAATTATTAAATCCTTCTTCCTTTACAACAAATAGTTTTGACTCTAGCTAATAGGTTAAAGCTATATCAACTGATTTTCAAAACTTGGACTGACTCACCCGCAGGAATCAAAGTTTCATTCAATGGTACAACAGCTAAACCTGTAGTGTGAGCTAAATTAATCAAATTTCCCGAACTATGACTACCGAACGCAAGTTGAAACTCATAGCCATTATTCCCTAAATTGATCTGACCCCAGAGATAAGTTTCTCGTTTACCATTGGAGCGTAAATCTTGCAGCGATCGCGCATTTACAAACTCAGGTTTCCATGCACCTTGCTCAACTCCAGCCAATTTTTTCAGCGCAGGTTGCACAAAGCGCCAAAAACTAACCAACGCTGAAACAGGATTTCCTGGCAAACCAAAATATAAACATTGAGCATCAGAAAATTTTGCAACAGTTAAAGGTTTTCCAGGTTTAACCGCCACAGAATGAATATGAATTTCCGCTCCTAACTCTTTGAGAATATCCTCAACATAATCATAGTCTCCCACTGATACTCCACCAGTAGAAAGTAAAAAATCTGTAGTTGTTACAGCTTTAGCAATAGTCTGTTTCAAAATTTCTGGTTCATCTGGCACAATACCAAATCGTATTACTTCTCCACCCATTTGAGCAACTGCTACAGCCAAAGCATATTGATTTGAGTCTACTAACTGACCTGGTTGTAGGGGTTGCTCTGGCGTAACTAACTCATTACCAGTGGAAATAATTCCCACCTTTGGTCGCCGATAAACAGTTATTTCCGGACATTGAAGTGCTGCTAAAACAGCTATTTCAGCAGCACTGAGACGAATTCCAGGGTTGAGTAAAGGTGTATCTGCCTGATAGAATGAACCTTGATATCTGACAAATTCTTTGGGTTGGGGAGTTTCTAAGATAAGCACTCTGTCACCTTCCCTTTGAGTCACTTCTTGCATGACTACTGTATCTGCTCCTGGAGGCATACAAGCACCTGTAAAAATACGAGCTGTTTTCCCTGATTCAATTTGCCCTTGAGGTTGATACCCAGCAGGAATTTCTTCTATAATTTCCAAAGATACGGGATTTTCTCGACTACAGTCTTTGACATCTGTAAATTTTACTGCATAACCATCCATTGCAGAATTATCCCAGTGGGGAAAATCTAGTTTACTGCTGACTGGTGTAGCTAATATTCGCCCTGATGCCGTTAATAGGTCTACTATTTCTACATCCCTCTGGGAATCTAAGGGCTGTACTAAATCCAAAATTATTGACTCTGCTTGGTTGACTGCTAGCATTTTTAATCTCTAGAGTTTGGGTTATTTCTATTATAGATTGTATTTGAAATTCTCTGTTCTCCTAAACTAACCCAAACTAATAGTGTTTTAGCAAAGTCAAAAGCGAGTGCATAATTATCATATCAAATCTGGATAATTAGTATATCCAAATCATTGCGACTGGAACGGAGTGGAAGGAAGCAATCTTATAGGTTTTAGAGATTGCTTCCCTGTCAGTCGTAATGACAAAAAACTTTTACGGCCTAAATGCTATAGGTTATAAACCGACAGATCTATTCTTTCTTACCAATTTGACAACAATCTTGAATCGGATCATAAACTAAATCATCATACCACTTATTACCTAATAAAATCTTGAATTTATCCTTGATCTTTGGATCATCAGGATTCTTCCGACGTAAGTTTACTAACTCGTTAACACTCTCAGGCCACAAATCATTCTCCTGATAAACATCAATCTTGTCTATAACAGTTTCAGCAGATTCTAACTCACTAATCAAACTATCAGTTGCTTCCTCCCTGAATATTATTCCCTCAACGATCACCAACAAATCGTCTCCACAATCAAAAGTAAATTCCCAATTATAAACGCTATCTATATCTAGAGGTGGGGAAGAAGAGGGTAATTTCCAACTAATAAATCCTGGCTCGGATGCAACATTAAATTTAGTCTCATAAATAATTTTATCTCCCTCAATCTTATCCTGTAAAACGAAATTAATATTACCAGAACGAGGAATATACAACCAAAAAGTCGGATGACTTGCCAAAGTTGCCATAGTTTCCTGATTTACAGGAGTCACAACTAAAAAAGGCTTTTTATCATTAGGATTACACTTGCGACCGCGAATACCGCGAGCACCTCCTGGTGCGGTACTATCTCTTTCAGGGTTTCCTCCTCTATCCTTTTGCTTATTATCTTTATCTGCCACTTTATATGGAAAAAGGTTTTGAAATTCGGGGATAGAAGACTCTGCTTCCTCTATTTTCCCAGACTGTTGCGCTAGGACAGGTGCTTTCATTTGTCCTGCTACTGATTTAGCTATTCCCACATTTAGCCCACAGATGCTAAGAAGAATGGCAGACAATTGCTTGATTTTCATTATTTTCTCCCTTAAAAAAATTTTTGTCAAATTTCAAGAAATAGTATAAAGTTAGGGAATCTGGTTCATCAAACTGACATAAAACGTCAGAAAAGCGATTCCATAAAGGAATCGCTACTTTCATGCAACAAAGACTTATCAAGAAACAACTCTATTCTTTCTGACCAATTTCACAACAATCTTGAATTGGATCATTAACTATATCATTATACCACTTACCTAATAAAATCTTGAATCTATCATTTATCTCTGGATCATCAGGATTACTCCGACGTAAGTTTACTAACTCGTTAACACTCTCAGGCCACAAATCATTCTCCTGATAAACATCAATCCTGTCTATAACAGTTTCAGCAGACTCTAACTTAGTGATCAAACTATCAGTTTCTGCTATCCTTGATATAGAGCCTTGAAGGATAACTTGTGAATTATCTCCGCAATCAAAACTAAATTTCCAACTATAAAAGTTATCGTCTAAAGGTGGTGCAGATGAGGGTAATTTCCAACTAATAAACCCTTGCTCAGATTGAACATTAAGTTTAGTCTCATAAATTGGCTTGTCCCCCTTATAAAGGAAATTCTGATGCTTATCAAATAACTCGAATTTAATACTACTAGAACGAGGAATATATAACCAAAAAGTCGGATGACTTGCCAACGTTTCCACCAATTCATCTGGAATCAGAACTAAAAAAGGCTTTTGATCATTCCCATTACATTTGCCACTAGGACTGCGAGTACCTCCGCCAGGGCTACCACCCGAATCAGGGTTTCCTCCTCTATCCTTATTCACAACTTTATCAGGTTCTCTAACTCCAGCTTTTTCTCTAGTATCTGAAGTTTGTGAAATGGCAAATTTGCTTTCCAATATTGGAGTAGATTGATTGTATTTAGGCAGTTCTTGAGATACAGTAGCTTGCTGAAAAAGTCCATCAAATTCCTCTATTTTCCCAGACTGTTGAGCTAGGACAGGTGCTTTCATTTCTACTGCTACTGATTTAGCTATTCCCACATTTAGCCCACAAATGCTAATAATAACAGCAGCAAATTGTTTGATTTTCATTGTTTTCTCCCTTAAAAAATTTTTTGTCAAGTAAAGCAAATGGTATAAACTTAGAGAACTTGTATAGCTCTAAACTTGTTTCTTACTTTCTCCTACATTAGCAGCAATTTGAATTCTTCAGACTCATAACATTCTTATAACTTCTGATCTAATAATTAGGCGTTGTTGAATCAAGGTATGAATTTATTATGACTTACCCAAAAGAAGGTACTTTATCATTGTGAGGGAAAGCGGTTGTGTTTCATGTGCGTAGCAAAGTAGTCTGTCAGGATAGCAATCTCAAATGCGTAAGTCTTGTGTATTTATTAACAGACTCATCCTGTGAACTGAAGGTAGTGAATTCACAAGTTAAGTCAAATGTTTTAGTATCTCTACAGCATCTATACTGAGAATAATAGAAAATCTGGAGATGCGTATTTTATCTAAATTATACTTCAATGTCTATTTTCCCCCTACACTTGTTTCATGTACCTCTTACTCTTACTTGCTATACTTCTCTCCATCAGGAATATATTTGAAATTAAGTTGCACCCATCGGCGACATCAAAGAAGTATTACCGAACAATTAAGCTTTAAAGCCTCTCCTTTTCAGGAGAAAAAAAATCATTTTGGTCAATCCTATCCGTTTTCAGGAGAGGTAATTATTAATTATCTAATTGTTTTCCTGCGGAATGCTACGCAAACGGCTGTCGCCGACATGAAAATTATTAATTATTGAACTGTATATTGGCAAGTAGTTCTACCAATTCACTTTAAGGATGTCACAAATAATTTCAAACTATAAATGTAAAATAATTGCCTGAAACTGTTGTTGTGTAATAGTTTTTAGCCTATCAAATCTGGCATTCTCAATTTAGTGAAACGGTATACTATCATCGCTATCAGTCATTAGTCAATGGAGGCGGACTTCTCTCAAAGTTTATGAAAACACTCACACTAGTTATGACTAATGTCAAAACAGATGGCACCAAGGGTACGACAAAACCGTGAGTTAAAAAAATCAAACTAACCAAGTATAAAACCATAATATTTCCTCCTATAAAAAAGACAAATAATAAAACTCGATGAAAATACCAACCTACAACACCACCAACAGCAGAGTAACCCAAAATCCACAACCAGTCTACCCACCTATCCCAAAATGTAATTAAAGGTCTTCCATCTAAAATTGCACTAATAATTTGACTCACTTGATGCCCGTGTACAATAACTCCAGGCATTTGCTTTTGAGAAACAAGTTGAAAACTATAAGGAGTATAAAAATTATCACTACCACGAGGATCTGTATTACCAATAAGTATAATCTTATCTTTAACTAAAGACCCTAAAGATTCATCAAAATTATTATCAAGAACATCCGAAATAGTAATAGACTCAGCAAGCTTACTAGGAAGCACATCTGAGTTTCTATAATTAAGTAAAACTTGAAATCCACCAGAGTCAATTTTTTGATAAAAACCTTGTCCTTCTAGAAGGTCTTTGAAAATAACCTGCCCTATTTTGACAAATCCTCGGGGAGCATTTTCCTCTTGAATACCTTTAGTTTTCAAATAATTAAGAGCCACTTTAACACTTAATGAATATTCTGTTTGACAAGGATTTCCTGATATTTTGTTCTGAAACATTAAGTGGCGACGGATTACATTAACTTGACCAATATCTAGGATAAGCTGAATAAAACCGAAGCGTTCTTCTTTCTCTACTACCGTAGGAGGTTTGGTACTAGGTTCATTCTTGTTATTCTCATCGTCACTAATACTACAAACAGCAATTATTTTCTTATTATTACTCAAATATTGTAATAACTTTTGATAACCAGCTTGATCGGGTAAAGGTTTTTCTCGTAAATAATCTAAACCAATAATAGCAGGTTGATGAGTTTCTAATTTAGCTATTACTTTAGCCAAATTATCATCAGTTAAACTATTACTAACTCCATATTCATTAATATCTTTTGCCGTAGCTTCAACAATTAAAAGACGAGGATCTGGTGGTTCTGAAGGTCGCCATCGCATCAGGCGATCGTACTCATTTAATTCAAACGATTGTAGCAAACCTAAAGTTCTTAAAATAATAACTCCTACTCCCACAAAACTAGCAATACCTAAACTCATTCCTAATGTTTTAGGTTTAGCCTTAGAATTATCCAGATTATTTTCTAAATTTGCTAATTTTTCTGCTAATTTTTCCTCAACCCAATTTTCATTAAAAATTTTCTGATAAATTTTATTAAAAACAAATAATTTCTTTTGTCTTTTAATCACTATACCAGACAATCGTAGAGCCATTTGTACTGAACTATCATCAGTTTTAACCTCTCCCTTTTGCAGAATCTCTTGATACAGTCTCAATAATTGAGGTGCAAATTCAACATGATTAACCAAATAATCATGCATATATTTAAAATGAGTGGGATTATCTTTCTCTTCCCAATAAGTCAAAATATGTTCTTCTACCAAATTATCAACATCCGGTTCAGAATCTTCTGCATAATCAATAATAATTTGACAAAGTTTCTGAGTCAAAAAAGGTTGACCTCCAGTCCAATCAAAAACTTTTTTTAAAACAACTTCTGGCTCTTCTACTATTCCTTCTAATTTCTTAGTTAATACTTCTTTTCCATTTTCAAAAGTTAACTCTGTTAATTCAATGGGATAACCAACATTAAAAGGAGTACGTTGTGGATCTCTAATTAAATCATCTGGAGTTGCCACTCCAACAAAAGCAAAAATTAACCGATGATAATCACATTTTCCATCTTCAGCCCGACGATTATAACAAGATCGAATAAAAGCAAAAAAATCATTTCTCATCTCCAATGGTAATTTAACTAACACATCAATTTCGTCAAGAAAAATATATATTTTTTGAGGATAGGGAAAATTAATAAATAAAATTTCTTCAATAAAACGAGCAAAAATTTGGATATTAGTTAAGTTTCTATGACTAGCTATCCAGTCTTGATAATTGATATTATTTGTCAGGTCACATCCATAAAATATTTCTCCTAAAAAACCCTCATACCAAGACTGTTTTTCAATGGAAAAATCACCTAATCTAGTCATGTCAATTGGGATACATTTGCAACCTTGAGATCGTAATTTTTTCATAACTCTTACGCGCATACTAGATTTACCCATTTGACGAGCGTTAAACACATAACAATATTCGCCAGCTAGGAGTTTTTCCAACAGTTCTGTGTCTTGTTTTCTTACTACATAATTACGGCTATTTGGTGGTAAGCTCCCTCCACTTGTCATTTTTTTTTCCTTTTTCTTCTTCCTTACTTTAAATTAACATAGACGATCCTGAAAATATTGTTGATATAGCTGACAACGAGGTTCGGCCAAATCACCTTTGATTTTAATTAATCCCATAGCTTCTAATTGACGTACTTCTCGATTTTTATTGGGTAAACGCACCGGAGAATTGGCTTTTAATATTTCGCAAAAAACTGCTTTGATTTTGGGATTATTCTCCATGATTTCTAAAAGCATACTTAAATGATCTTGATAAATCCCACTTTCCGTAGGAGCATCTTTTAATAGGTCTTTAATTTTCAATTCATCCTGAACCATTTTATACAATCCTAATCTGACTAGATAAGGATGTCCTCCTACTATAGACATTAAAGGAGTCACTATTTCTGCCTCAAGTTGATGTAAGTATGCTAACTGAGTTACCTGCTCTGGTGTAAATTCTTTTAATTCTATAGGTAAGCCAACATTAAAAGGAGATTGATAAATATCTAATTTACCATGATATTCTGTGGAATAAGCAATTACCATTCTCAGATTTTCCCAAATTTCCGAGTTATTACTTTCTTCATACCAACTTCTTAACATGGCAAAAAAGTTTTTAGAGATTTCTGGATAATTGAAAACCTCATTAACTTCATCTAATAGTAAAACAACATTTTTCTTGATATGAGACAAAAATGTTTTAAATTCCTGAGTACAGGAAATTTTCGCGTTATTATCATCCCAAGTTAGTTCAGATTCAACATCAGGTAACTGACTTTTTATATTTTTATTAAATGCTTTAAGAAAATTATTAATATTGTTGATATTGTCAGGTTCAATCAGAGTATCAAATCTCAGATATACAGGAAAATAATTATTTTGATTGGCTTTGTCTTGTATCCTTTTCTTTCATTAGAGAAGTTTTACCCATTCTACTTGGTGCTTTTATTCTCACTAAAGAACCTGGTTGTTCTATAGCTTCATAACATTCAGATTCAATAGTACAACGTTTAATCCGATGACGTTCTATATAAAAAGGGGAGTCTATTTTTTCCGGTCTACCAGGCATGACAACTGGGTGAAAACCATAATCTTCTTGTAATTCATTTATGACTAAATTTGATTTATATTGAGTGAATATTTGTACTAAATATTCATTCCATTCTAGATTGGATTCTGATGAATATTTAAACTTCTTTGCTATTGCTTTTAATTTTCTCCCCACACTCGATTGATCGAAACTCATTGACTGAGCAATTTCTTGATATTTTTTCCCTGATAAACGCAATTCGATTATCTTTTTATCATTGTCTGACAAATTAGAGTAAATGTGGTCAAATATTTCTTGATTCATGGCTATTTATTCAAGTTTAAATGTCTTAGATTGTTATATGAATTTGATAACTGTTTGTTACAAATAAACCTCTACAATCCTCTATTATAAAGGCTTGGTTTTTGCAGGAATTTCTGAAAATGCTATTAGATTAAAATAATTTATACCCAATCTAGGTATGAAAGTAGGCTAATACCATGTCCTAATCCCATATATGGCAAAGGCTGTAACTTTAAAAAATACCCTCTGACTAAGGCGGACTTGGTATTATACCAATTATCAACACTTATGCAACCCTTATCAGATTGATTTTACCAGCTTATGGTAAATAAAGAATCCAAGTATTGTTTTTGCCTCCTTGAGTTTTTGACTTTACACTTTAATTATCTCCCTAATTTCTGGGGATGGTGGTGAGCTATAAGTAAAATGAAGGTGATTTTTCAGTATGCAGAGGGTGAGCTATTCAAGTACAATAAAGTGAAGTAGATGAGTGATTTGTAGTGATGAATATCACTATCCAATATCAATTCCCAAAAATCATGCTATACCTATTTACCCAAATTCCTGATTAAGTGACTAGCAAGATTCCGCAATGTTTTTGATGATACCTGAAACCTGCTACCAAAATTTTTAGAAATGTTCCATGAAACCTTTCTACATTATTTTTCAGAGATATCTAAATTTTATACCAAGCCTAACAGAGTCAGAAGTGAATGCACAATTAATTTTGTTTAAATACTTCTCACTCTACAAGACTATTCTATAGCAGTTTTCACCTGGCGTGAGGTACATCAACGATCCCCCTAAATCCCCCTTTTTAAGGGGGACTTCCGGTTCTCCCCTTTTTCAAGGGTGGTTAGGGGGGATCTCCAGCAGTGTACCTCACGCTTACTGATAAATGCTATATCATCTGATTAGAAGAAAGAAGAATCATTGATAGTAGTTAACTTAGTTGTGATTTCTTCTGGAGTAGTCACTGTATTTTCTAAAGTAGCTAAAAGTTGATTGTCCCAGAAAATTTGGGTATTATTGGCAACTGCCTCAATAGTTAGCCGTTGTTCATCTAAAAGTAATCCATCACCCAAAACTAGCCAATCTTCATTAATATTGAAGTCGGTGATGAGGTCTGAACCTTGACCAAAGTTGAGCAGGAAGCGATCGCTACCACTACCCCCAGTTAAAGTATCATCATCTGCCCCACCATTGAGGATGTCATCACCATCTTCACCCAATAATAGGTCTTGGCCTTGATTACCAAGTATTAAGTCATTTCCCATACCTCCTAATAACACATCTTGGAAACCTTCTGTGCCAACTGCTGCTGAAAGTTCAGGGTTGTCACCATAGATAGTATCATTACCCTCACCACCGCAGATGGTATCATTACCTTGATCGCCAAACAGAAGGTCATCCCCTGCTTGACCATATAGAATGTCATCATCCTTACCACCTCTTGCAATATCATTACCTGTACCACTAAGAATAGTATCTGCACCATAGTTCCCATTGAGGAAGTCATTTCCGGCACCGCCAGAAATCAAGTCTTTACCCGACACATCAGCATCAAGAACACTATTGTTGCCACCATAAATTGTGTCATCTCCTCCCTCTCCTAAGAGAGTATCGTCACCTTGGTCGCCAAAGATTAAATCATTATCCTTACCACCAAAGACAAAATCATCTTCTTTACCACCATTAACTAGATCGTCTCCACGACTACCTTCAATAACATCGTTACCCCGACCTCCATTAACAGAATCTTCTCCTATTTCCTCTGCTGAAGAATTTGAACTGGGATCGCCGACAATTTGGTCATCGCCATTCTCACCCATGATCATATCGTCACCCTCTTGTCCGAACAGAATATCATTACCCTTACCACCACGGACTTCATCATTACCCTTACCACCCATGAGTAGATCATTGTAACGGTTACCGTTAACGTAGTCATTACCTCTACCACCGTTCATGGTATCACTACCTAATAAGTCTTTATCAGTACCACCAGTAGTACCACCCCATAAGATATCGTCACCCTTGTCACCTAGAACCATATCGTTACCAATATCAGCCCAGATAACATCATTACCCTTACCACCACGAGCGGTATCGGATTCTTTTCCGGTGTTGATAAAATCAGCTTCCTCCTTGCCATTAGCAAAATCACGACCACGATTAGCAAAAATTCGATCTTCACCCAAACCACCATAAATGATGTCTGGAGTAGTACTACCTTCGATTGTGTCGTCTCCACCTAAGCCATCAACAGCTTGGTCAACGCTACTACTTTTAAGAAATTCATTTGCTGATGTACCGAATAAGAACTCTTCAAATTGATTAGGTTCGAGAACCATAGAAGGTACTACAGGTAAATCTGGAAATTCTATGGTTGGAGGTGGAGGACAGAGACTGACACGATCTATTTCTATTTGAGAACTTTCTATAGTTGTCCGTTCTACAGGCGTTTGTTCTACAGGCGTTTGTTCCACAGGAGACTCTTCCACAGGAGACTCTTCCACAGGAGTTTCTTCTACAGGAGACTCTTCCACAGGAGTTTGTTCTACAGGAGACTCTTCCACAGGAGACTCTTCCATAGGAATTTCTTCTACAGGAGTTTGTTCTACAGGAGACTCTTCCACAGGAGTTTCTTCTACAAAAATTTCTTCTACAAAAATTTCTTCTACAGGAGTTT
>NZ_JBNHER010000021.1:0-9796 GCF_050015975.1 Dapis purpurea BLCC-M126
CTTAAGCACCTGCCAGATGTAGATCGATAGTGCAAATTTTCTTCTATTGCGTATAAAGCAATAGTTGGTGTTGGTGAATCAAGGTATGAAAATAAAAAGTGAATAATCTCAAGTGTTTGTTATTCAATAGTTTAGAAATTACCAACAAATATAAATCATACCCAAAATCAGCAACGCCCAATAGTTAATTTATTTCCTTAAGCACCTGCCGGATGTAGATGGATAGTGCAAATTTTCTTCTATTGCGCATAGAACAATAGTTAACTCATTTCCTTAAGCTCTCAAGTCAGAGAGTATGAGCCGTGAAATTCTGCATTGGAGAAAAATGCTCAAACCTTGCTATAACAGCTATAATAATAATTTTACGAAAAAGGTACTCTGCACAGTTTTGGCTGAAACAGTCTACTACAATCTATCTACCACTTATCACCTTCAATATTTTGAAATTTTTGCTGTTCTTGGTAAACCAATTACTGTATTTTTCACAAAGAAAAATATATCTATTCCCAAAGGATAATTATTAAAGTTAGTTTGCCATTCTGACCAGAAAAATTCTGGTAAATCAGAGATAGAGATTTTTGTTTCTCCTAAAATCCCAGGTCCTGTTAATATTACTTTTTCCCCCGATTCTAAATCTAATCCTTGCACAAATAAAGTAGTTGATTTTTCCGGTTCTTCTGCTGTTCCATGATGAAAATTTGAAAGGTTGGGAATAGCATTAATATTCTTGATTATCGCAAAATCTGCAACTTGAGAATTATCAGTAAAACTACAACCTGTATGAAACAATAACCAAGCTTTTACATCTCGATCAAAATCTGAACTTAACCAAACTTTTGTTTCTAAATCTAACATTGTTAAACAGGCAGCAGCACAACTTATATTTAAGTCTGATGGTGGTGTTAAGTTGATATTAATTTGTTGCTGTTTTCCTGGATAAGATAAAGCATTGAGTAACGCCCGAAAAGTCATTTGAGAATCATCTACAATATCTGATAATCCTGGTAGTTTTGTAATCATAGAAAAATTTTTAGAAGAGTTTTCATTATCAATTATCCATTATCCATTGACTTCATTCATCCCCTCTTGCAAGGGTAAAGAAATTAACTTTTGTTGCCTCTGTTTGGCATTGTTGAATTTCTGTTTTGCGTTTGGCTTCTGCTTCAAGAAATTCAATAACTATAGACTGCACAATATCATGCCATTCTGGTAGCTGCATCAAACCATCGCATAATGCAGCAAGTTCCACATGACGATAAGATCGCCCAGCTATATAACCAAAACCTATAACCTCCTCTATTTTTAGAGTACAGCGAGTAATAGTCATCTCACCCAGATTAAAAATTTGTCCTGTACCTCCAGCACGACCTCGTACCATTGTCAGACCTATTTCTGGTGGCCTGATAAAACTGTATTCAGGCAAAGTCCCTATTTCTGCTACTTTTGCCTCTAACTGGTTTAAATCACTCTTGGCCAGGGTTGCCATCCACCTTTGTCGCATTTCTGTTTGAATGTCCATATTCTACTTTTAGCTCAATGTCGGATAGTTGACCCATTCTCTCGATCTAAATCTAAATGGTATTTAATGTTACGATAAAGGAGTGGTTGTACTGGAAACTTTTTCCTTATAATCCCTACCTACAGCATCTTACATGAAAGCTGTAGGCATCTGATATTTTCCGATCTTCCCCCCCCCCTAACTGTATTTTCAATTAGGAGAATGTGGGTATTTTTGATTTTGAGTTTTTGATTTATTGAGCAAGGTGAATTTATGCCATTTTCAATTGATACAGCCCGCAATATTTTCCCCAACACTTTATCTGCTGATGCAGTGCCAGCCACCATTGCCAGATTTAATCAGTTAAGTGCTGAAGACCAACTAGCTCTGATATGGTTCGCCTACCTGGAAATGGGTAAGACAATTACAATTGCTGCTCCAGGAGCTGCTAATATGCAGCTTGCAGAAATAACGATGAATGAAATTAAGAAAATGAGTTTCCAAGAGCAAACCCAAGTAATGTGCGACTTGACTAATCACTCTGATACTCCAATTTGTCGTACTTATGCTACTTGGTCTCCAAATATTAAGTTGGGTTTTTGGTATCAGCTTGGAGAATGGATGAATCAAGGACTTGTTGCTCCTATTCCAGAAGGATATCAACTTTCTGCTAATGCTTCTGCTGTATTAGGCACTATTCAAGGATTAGATTCTGGTCAGCAAATCACAGTTTTGCGAAATTGTGTGGTTAATATGGGATTTGATGTCAAAAACTTAGGTAGCTATACCAGGGTTTCTGAGCCTGTTGTTGCACCAAAAGATATGGCACAGAGAACTCAAGTAACTATTCAAGGTATTGATAATCCCACTGTCTTGAATTATATGAATAACTTAAATGCTAATGACTTTAATGCATTGATTGAGTTATTCACTCCTGATGGTGGCCTACAGCCTCCTTTCCGCAGACCAATTGTAGGTAAAGATGCTGTTTTACGCTTTTTCCAAGAAGAATGTCAAAACCTCAAGTTAATACCAGACCAAGGAATTTCTGAACCTGCTGATGATGGTTATACCCAGATAAAAGTTACTGGTAAATGCCAAACGCCTTGGTTTGGTGCTGGTGTAGGCATGAATATTGCTTGGAGATTTTTGCTTAATCCAGAAGGTAAAATTTTCTTTGTGGCGATCGACTTATTAGCTTCTCCTAAAGAGTTGTTAAATTTGGCTCGATAGAAATTGGTAGTTTAATTTTGTAACAATTAAAGCTAATTTTAGCAAAGTTATTTAACCAAAGAGCGCTTGTCAAATAGAGCGCTCTTTGGTTTTTTGAAAAAAAAATAAATGTCTAGACATTTTAGCATACCCCATTTGTTTGTAACAATTCACTTAACAATTGTTAATAAAACCTTATTATACTGACTCCTTTTATCTTTTCTTAAGTGCAATTTCATGGATAAATGCTATTATATTTAACAATTACATAAACAATCATAATCAAAATAAATTTTCAGCAAGATGATGCAGATTACTGATATTGAGTGGTCTACAACAGAAAAAAAGATTGCTCAAGCAGCTTTGGAAAAAGCTAAGGAACGAGAAATAGATGCTTTACTGACAACAGTGCGTCAACAGGCAACTGGAATTCAAGAGTTTAATGACTTATGGCATCTGCATGATTTTCTCAGTGCGAGAAGATATGATTTAGATGGAAAGTACGACTCTAGAAATGCAACTGTAATTTTTTCTCTAGCAGGTTTAGTCAAAGAGGGATGGTTGAAGGTCTCTGAGCTAGAAGGGTTAGATAAGGAAAAGATTACAAAAGTATCTGCTATGACTCGGATGATCTAATACTATTTCATCTGAACATACTACAAATAAAGGGCGGGTGATGAAATGAGCTTTGCTACCTTAGTCTAAACCTGTCCTTATTGTGGCAATATCAAGTTTTACTATCTGGTAAAAGTTTGGGTAATACGCGATCGCAACAAAATAAAGTACCTGCTGCTACACAAAGCGGAATACCTAAAAAATTAACTATAGGAATAGTAATTAAGGCTTGACAAATTAACCCAAAAGTTGCACTTGCTGGAAAACTACGACGCACCACTGTTAATTTCTCTCGGAATTTTAATTTTCTTCTCTCCAAAGGTCCATCAAAAAAGTCAAGACAAACAATAGAAGTTGTTAAAGCAATACCACCAATAGTTGCGATTAAAGAGCCTCCAGGAAAAAAGTTTAGTAGCAACATTGGTAACCCTATTCCCAGAAACAAAGCAATTTTTTTTAGCTCAAAAAGTATAGCTCGCCAAATATCCTTGATAGAGCCTAATACACCTGGAGGAGCTTCAGGTAATGTACCAGTTTTAATTTTTTCTAATTGTTCAGAAAGTTGACCATAAAAAGGTGAGCCGAGAATCACTCCAAATTGTACTAACAAAAATCCAATTATAAGGAGTAATATTATAAATATGATGAATTCTATAAACCAATCTAAGATATTGTCTAAATAACTTAAAAAATTTAACCAAGTTGGTAGTTGAGCAATAAAAGAATCAAAGCGCAAAGATAAACTATTAAAAATAGTCTCAGTCAAATTAATTCCCGGCAGGAGTAAACCAATATAAAGAATAATTCCCACCACAATATTAATCAAAATCGGAACAATTATATAACCTATCAATCTAGGATTTTTGACAAATATCATTAGGGCACGAAAATGGTAAGTTGCGCCTGCTACCAATCCTACAGGGGCTTCAAATATAGATAGTATTGATTTTGAATTTTGCTGTTTTACCATGAGTTGAAGAATTATATTAGTCAATAGTCAGCAGTTATTTCAGTTATCAGTTATCAGTACCGACTCCTGAAGTCAGACGCTTGAAATATTGAACTTTATTCTTTTAATTCCCTTAAAATGGGAAGTTCAGTACCTTATTTTTTGGTCAGGAAATATTAATTCATACCATCTCTTAAAACTATAGTAATTCCCAGAAGTAGTGAGGTACAAAATTTATTTGTTTTAGGAAATAAGGAGTAGTAATTATGGAAACAGGTAAGAGATTTGTCTCAGTTATTATCTGCAACATTTTACGACTTTATCAAATACACTAATCAGAGTCGGCAAGCGAATTTATAATATTAAGTTCTACCATATTAAGTAGCAAACTGCTGTATTAGTTCATTGCCTTTAGACCAGGAAGTTAGTATTGAGAGATTTAAGAATAATTAGGGCTTGCTGATTAAATATTAAAGGACTGACAGATATTTGTCTCAGCCTTTTTTGGTCGAAAAAAGTGCGCCTGTTTCGGTCTAAAAAGCTCAAAAAGCTAGTATTTTGGGATGATTATGGCAGAAAAATCACTCTTACAATTTTTACGACTACCTCCTCTATAATTTCCATTTCTCCTGCCTCCTGTCTCCTGTCTCCTGTCTCCCACCCCTACCAAAAGACTTTATTCAGCAGACTCTAATTAAAAGTATGGAAAACAAAATGACCTCGATCAAATAGTCTATATTCAATTCATTATTTATGAAACAGCTAAAAGCTAACTGCTAATAGCTGAATGCTTAGGTTTTAATCTCATCCCAGTATAAATCACTATACCAATTCAGTTTAAATGTGAAATAATTTCCTGAAATTACTGTCTTGTCAAAGTCTTGAGTCTATAAAATCTTACTTTTAACTTTTAACTTTTGACTTTTGACTTTTAAGTTCCGTGAAACAGTATAAAGTTTACAATTGACAAACCCAGCCATAAAGGTCAGTAACCTTCCCAGTTTTAATATCTTCCAATTGTTGTAAAATTTTGGGAGCATATTTACGTTCAGAAACAGGAGGTAAAATCATATCTCTACCTTGATAATTAATAGTAGAAATATGAGCAATAGTAGCAGCAGTTCCCATACCAAATGCTTCAGAAAGATTCCCTTCTTGATAAGCCTCTGCTACTTCATCAATAGAAATTAATCTTTCCTCAACTTTAACACCCATATCTCTAAATAAAGTTAATACACTATCTCTAGTAATTCCCGGCAATATAGTTCCAGTTAACTTAGGAGTAATAACCACATCATTAATAACGAAAGCCACATTCATTGTGCCACATTCTTCAATATATTTTTTCTCCTTCCCATCCAACCATAAAACATTATCATAACCCTGTTGTTTAGCCTCTTTATCTGCCAATAAACTACCACCATAATTACCAGCACATTTAGCTGCACCAGTTCCTCCTTCAGCAGCTCGGACATATTTATCAGTTACAATTAACTTTACAGCTTCAGAATAATAAGCACCTACCGGACAACTAATAATAATAAATTTATAACTATTTGCTGGTTTAAGACCAACCGATTCATCTGTGGCAAAATATATAGGTCGAATATATAATACACTGCCTGATTGAGTAGGAATCCAATCAGAATCTAACCTAATTAATTCTTTTAAACCATCAATAAAAATTTCTTCAGGAACAGGTGGCATACATAATCGAAAAGCTGATTCATTGATCCGTTTATGATTAGCTTCCGGCCGAAATAATAAAGGTTTTCCTGTCGGACTTCTATAAGCCTTTAAACCTTCAAAAACTGTCTGACCATAATGTATTGCAGACATAGAAGGAGACATAGGAATATTACCATAAGGAATAATTTTTACCTCTTGCCAACTACCATCTAAGTAGGTAGCAACTAACATATGGTCGGTAAATACTTTACCAAAAGGACTATTATTGATATCCTGTTCTCTAATCCGAGAGTGGCTAGTTTTTTCTATAGATATTTTAGAATTAACTATTTGCATTATTGTCTGGCTCCAGAATAGTAACTACAATTTTTCTAGAATACCATTAATAACTTAGTAGTTGCCAGTTATATCATGTTCGTTTGAATACTTATAAATTTTGAATACTTATAAATAACGTAGGGAGGAGTCAGGAGTCAGGAGTCAGGAGAGAAGAGGAGTCAGGAGTCGTAGGAGCGATTTGTAAATCGCCTGTACAGGAGTCGGGAGAGAAAGAGTAAATTAGAGGAAGTGAAAAATGTTTATTGTAACTGATTATCCGAACATGATATTATACCAATTTTATAAATGTTTGTTACAAATAACTAGGGGATTTTTTAGCAGTCAGGAGCCAGAATGAATAGCTTCGATAGCATTTCTTAGTTCATAACTTACCTTATTAGTCAAATAAACATTTCGTCTAAAATACTTTGGTAACCCTTATTATTCCTGACATTCTTTCTTCATTCTTGGTATTATGAGAAAATTTATAATAAAAAAATCACCATAAAATATGGAGATGGGTTAACTCTAATTGTAAGCATTCAGCAGTCAGCTAGTCTCCTGAATCGTAACTACGTTAACAGCTATTAGCTATTACTTTTGGCTGAGATAAAAACTTTATTAATTGAGCCATAATTAGGGTTTGCGCTCAAAAGTCTTTAGGGTGAGGGTAGGAGTCAGGAGACAGGAGACAGGAGACAGGAGAAACGGGAATTACAGAGGATTTGGTTGGATATTTTGCCCCTTGATTTTTCTGTCCTTGTCTGCCCAAAATACTAACTTTTTGAGCATGAAGAGCTGAAACAGTCGCACTTTTTTCGACCTAAATCAGCTTAAAACTTTTATCTATAAATGCTTTTAGATTTAATCACCAAGCCCTAATTAAATCTTACATTCATTTAAACCCCGTCCTTAAAGGCGGAGCATTATTGCTGAAAGCTGACAGCCAATAGCTGAATACTTACTTCTAATTGATGATTAAGTCTCATCTAAATTAAAGTCAAATACCCATCCCCATTTTAATTGCTTAACTTCAGATTAGTCATCATGCTTGGCAATAACCCAAATAGCATGAACAATACCACCAATATAAAAACCAAAAATAGTTAGGAGAAGATTAATCCAAAAAGCACCGCCTAGACCAACAGTTAAGAAAACACCTAAAGGTGGTAAGAATATAGCAGCTAGAATTCGTAGTATAGTCATTTTAGTTACTCCTGTAATTGTTAAACTATTGTTTTTTCAGTATATGGTAGTAGCCATAAAGGCTAGGAATTATAGAATAGCCAAAACAAGTCAGTATTAATAATTCACCTTCTTGCTTCTTTATTATTCCTTCTTTATATAACTTCAACTCTTAGTAGAACCTTTACCGAAAAATTTAGGAGGTTCTGCTAAAGTATAAACTTCCGTCTCAGTGGCGATCGCTTTCCGCAGATATTTCGGCACTTGCAACATTCCCAATAAAGTAGTCCCATCCAACATCCGAAACCCACCAGTAGTTTTTTCTGTGAGAAGTTGATCAATTTTTTCTGTACTAGGATGACTATCAATTATTTCTCTGGAACCCAGGACAAAACCCCAAGGTCGCCCATAAGTAGGAACATGACTGCTGTAGGATTGAACATAAGGAAATACCGCCTTCATTGTATTAACAATTCGAGCATGAAGTTTCATTTCTCCAGGGGAAACAGGGCCAGCTTGGACAACAAAAAATCCTCCTGGAGTAAGTACCCGCAGAATTTTTTCAAAATAGTCCTTAGTAAATAATTGAAATGATGGTCCCTCTTCAATAGGATCAGAAAGGTCAGAGATGACTACATCCCAACCTTCACGAGAAGTATCCAAAAATTCTAAAGCATCACCAATGACTAACTTGAGGCGAGGGTCATCAAAAGCATTCTTGTGCATCTCTGGCAAATACTGCCGACAAGCTTCTACCACTTCTCCATCAATATCAACCATGGCCACTTTTTCCACAGTTTGCCAACGTAAAACCTCTCGAATAGTAGCTCCCTCACCACCACCAAGAACCAGAACTCTGTTAGGAGATCCATGACAAATCATAGGAGGATGTACTAGAGGTTCATGGTATAAAAATTCATCCCCTGTACAAGATTGCCATTTACCATCAAGGACCAGTGCTTTACCATAAATACCTGTTTCTACAATGTACATTTCTTGATAAGCAGTTTTCTTGTAGGCAAGAATCTGAGTAATACCATGAACATAAATATCCCAAGGTGTGATATACTCACTAGCCCACAAATCTGCACCAACTTCACTACCAGCCATAAGACATACTCCTGGATAAAATATTTATCTAATAATATTGATACAGAATGTATTTCTTAGCACAAAATGGTTTTCTATTCCAACTAGATTCGGTAAGGAGTCTCCCGTTATAATCTCTGATTTAACGGTAGAGAACTTCACGCACATTGATATACAAATTTGAGCTTTTTACAGATATTATTAACTAAATCACCTAATTTTATCCGTATGATGAGAGTAATTTTACTCAAAATATCAAGACCAAAAACGATTTTTCCTAATTAAAATTATTGGGACTCATCAGTCAAGTCTTACTTTTGACTTTTGACTTAACAAGTTATAGCTTGTATTCAAGTATAATTCATTGAATAAGTTACTCTTCATCGTTATATGCAAAATCATACAACTAACAACTTCCCAAATATATCTTTCAATCAGTGGGATGCAGAACTGTACGAAAGTAAACATTCTTTTGTTTCTAACTTGGCATTAGATTTATTAGAATTGCTCAATCCCCAAATAGGTGAAAATATTCTTGACCTTGGTTGTGGTACAGGTCATCTGACTTATAAAATTACTACGAGAGGAGCAAAAGTTGTAGGAATTGATAATGCTCCTACTATGATTGAAGAAGCTCACCGTTGTTATCCAGATATTAAATTTTTAGTGGGAGATGGAGTTAATATTGAGTTGAAAGAAACATTTGATGCGGTGTTTTCTAATGCAGCACTTCATTGGATTAAAGAACCCAAAAAAGTTATGCATAATATTTGGCGTGTACTTAAACCAGGAGGTCGTTTCGTTACAGAATTTGGTGGAAAAGGTAATATTGAAACAATTATTAATGCTATTTATGAAGCTTTAGATGCTGCTGGTTATAGTAGTAATAAACAACTTAATCCTTGGTTTTTTCCCACTGTAGGAGAATATGCTACTCTCTTAGAATCAGAAGGTTTTTTGTTGACTTTTGCTAGGTTATTAGACAGACCAACTAAACTTGAAGATGGGGAATATGGTCTGCGTAATTGGATTAAGATGTTTGCAACTTGTTTCTTTGAAGGAATTATTGAAAAAGAGCAAAATATTATTATTGACGATATCGAAAATAGATTGCGTCCTCATTTATATAAGAAGGGAAAATGGATAGCTGATTATAAAAGAATTAGAATTATGGCTTTTAAGGAAGTTCATTAATGGATAATGGATAATGGATAATGGATAATGGATAATGGATAATGGAT
>NZ_JBNHER010000022.1:0-1374 GCF_050015975.1 Dapis purpurea BLCC-M126
ACTTACTCAAGTTTTCCCCTCTTCATGTACTACATTTTGTCGTGCGGAATGTAGGGTACAAGGATATTTTACCGAATCATTAATAATTAATAATTATTAATTATTAATGATTCAGGTTAAAAGCTTCCCCTTTTAAGGAGAAAAAGCGGTCGAGAGATGGCGAGGTTTCCCGCTCTTACAGAGCCGCTCCGCTAACGCCATATCCAATCGACCAAGAGAAAAATAATCTTGAATTTCCTTATATTCAATCAAGTGCGGTTTTAAGCAGAGGTAATTATCAATTATCCATTATCAATTATCCATTAATAAAAAAAGTTTTATGAACCGACTAATAGTCCATAGGGAAGGGGAGGGTTTTCTTGATCGTCGCCAGTTTCAAACCAGTATTGCATATGAGCTTCGACAAACTCCTCACGACTAATAAAACCTGACTTATCTGAGTCAATACTATCAAAAGCTTGGTTAGCATGGTCAGGTTGCTCTACTCCAGTGTATATTGCTAGGTACTTTCGGTACTCTTCACGAGATATTTGCCCAGAATGATCGGTGTCAATGATATCGAAAAAAATTTCGTTTTTACGTCTACCTACTTCAAGTACTGATGATTCAGCTGATGATACCATCTTTGCAACTTTAGCGATTAAATCTTCCTCAGTAATTTGAGTATTATCATCAACTGATTCTCCTCCAGCCATAAAACTCTGAAACAGAGAACGACACATTTTGCGAATTTCTTCATCCTTTGATGAATCATTTTGAAGTTGAATTAAACGATTGGCAATTTCTTCATAGTCGGAGAGGGTTAAAACCCCATTTTTATCGACGTCCATAAGTTTGAAGTAGGTCTTCATTTTAGTACGCCAAACACTGGATGACAAAAACTTTTCTAGGGACATTTTTACTGATAAATAAAGAAAACTATATGAATGAACTTTTTGATCTTATCATTATAGAGAACGAAGAAAAATATTAAAATTTTTCTAGCTACCGATATACAAAACTCCAATAATAGAATCTCAAGAATTATCTCCTATGAAACTTCAAGGTATAGCAATTTTGCTTTTAGCTAGTTAGTAGGAAGATAAAGAGAAATGAATAATACATTCCTCAGAAAGGAAAGAGAGGTTAAGAGAACAAAAACAGACTGTTAGTAGAAATCTCAACCTCACTAATAAATAGATACTTTTGGGCAAAACCTTTAGTCAATAAGGATATTAATTATATTTCATCTAAAAATATAATTTACGCAGAAAGTTTAGGTTTCCATTGCTTACCGAATTATTAATTGTTAATTAAATAATTGTGGTTTAAAGCCTCCTCTTGGATAGGGGAAAAAGCGGTTGAGGGATGGCGAGGTTTCCCGCTCTTAACAGA
>NZ_JBNHER010000023.1:0-1069 GCF_050015975.1 Dapis purpurea BLCC-M126
GATCGCCCATTTTCTGAAATAGAGGTAAAGCTTGATTGTAGAAATTGAGTGCAAGTTGTTTTTCTCCTAAGCTATCGTAGATAAGGCCAAAATTATTGAGAGTGCCTGCTTCCCGACGGCGATCGCCTATTTGCCGAAGTAGAGGTAAAGCTTGATTGTAGAGATTGAGAGCTTTTTGTTTTTCTCCTAAGTTATCGTAGACAAGGCCAAGATTATTGAGAGTAGTTGCTTCCCGACGGCGATCGCCTACTTCCTGAAGTATAGATAAAGCTTGATTTAGGGAATTGAGAGCTTTTTGTGTTTCTCCTAAGCTATTGTAGACATCGCCAATAACATTGAGAGTATTTGCTTCCATACTCCGATCGCCCATTTTCTGAAATAAAGGTAAAGCTTTATTTAAGTAATTGAGAGCTTTTTGTGTTTCTCCTAAGTCACTGTAGACAGCACCAAGATTATTGAGAGTGCTTGCTTCCCCACCCTGATCGCCCATTTTCTGAAATAAAGGTAAAGCTTGCTGATAGTAATTGACTGTTTTTTGTTTTTCTCCTAAGCTATAGTAGACATTGCCAATACTTCTGAGAGTTTCTGATTCCATACGATGATCGCCTAATTGCTGATATATAGGTAAAGCTTGCTGATAGTAATTGACTGTTTTTTGTTTTTCTCCTAAGTTATCGTAGACATAGGCAATACCTGTGAGAGTGATTGCTTCCATGCGGGGGTCGCCTACTTGCTGAAATAGAGATAAACCTTGATTTAAGTAATCAAGTGCTTTTTGTTTTTCTCCTAACTCACTGTAGACTTTGCCAATACTTATCAGAGTACTTGCTTTGCCAATGGGATCGCCCACTTGCTGAAATAAAGGTAAAGCTTGATTTAAGTAATTGAGTGCTTCCTTCAGAGATTCTGCTGTACCTTGCTTATATAGTTCAGTTCCATACATAAATAATCTTTCTGCTTCATTACTCTGCTGAGTTGGAGCAAGAACTTCTCCCCCATCGAGAATATTGCGCAATTTATTGAGAATGTAAGCTTCTCCATGGCGATCGCCTACTTGCCGAGCTATAGG
>NZ_JBNHER010000023.1:1169-1338 GCF_050015975.1 Dapis purpurea BLCC-M126
TAAAGCTTGATTGTAGTAATCGAGTGCTTTTTGTTTTTCTCCTAAGCTATTGTAGGTATCGCCAATATTACTAAGAGTCATAGCTTCTCCACGGGGATCGCCTACTTGCCGAATTATAGGTAAAGCTTGATTGTAGTAATCGAGTGCTTTTTGTTTTTCTCCTAAGCTA
>NZ_JBNHER010000024.1:0-16250 GCF_050015975.1 Dapis purpurea BLCC-M126
CTACATCGCTCTATTTAGTATACGCTATATATAGTGTCTTTGCGTAAGTCCTGTAAACATTAAATGACCACTCAAAGTAACGATCGCCGATAGAAAACCACCAACCCACATAGGAGTCCAGTTAAGGTTAGTATTATCTCCCTGCCAAATAAATAAACTAAGAGTAGATAACCCTAAAGCTGTAGCAAAACTAATCCAAGTAAATGGGACTGGATGTATACCTTCAAAAGTTTTTTGTGCATTGACAGTATAGAGAGCATAAGCAAGTCCGGAAGCAATACCAAAAATTACTCCAATTCCGTTGTAACTATCGGATGTTGTCTGAGTATAAGGAATAGTCAGAAAACTACCAACTAACACAACTACCATTATCATCCAGCGAAACCTTGTAGGGGGAATACCCAAAAATGCCCAAGAAAAAAGCGAAGTGAATATTGGATAAGTAAAAAATAGGGTTAAAGCAATTCCAGTTTCAATTAAACCGATAGATACATAAAGTAGTGCTAAGTATAGAAACATCAACACTCCACCAAGGAGTGATCGCCCCAATATAGGACGTGCTTCATTATTTCCTAATCCTCTAATATCTTGCCAAGTAAGCGGGTAAAGTTTTGTCGCGAAGGATGCCATCAACGGAACTACTAATACCATCCGCATAAACATTAGTAAAAAAGAATTCTGTAAATTAGGTATAACAAATCCACCTGTGGGAAAAATCCCTAAAATTGTTTGTTCATTGAAGAGAATTCTGACAATGACATTTTGAAAACAAAAACAGAATGATGCTAGTAAAACAATAATAAAACCAAACATATAGCTCAAGTCAGAAGTTTGAAGTCAGAAGTTAGAAACCAGAAGTCAGAATTTAACTTCTGACTGTGATTATATTTGATAATGTCCTAACAGTAATGGCGACTGCTATAAATAAATAAATAAATAAGACTTCGCTCTTCAGGGCGGGGTTGAAATAAAGGGCAGTTTTCGGACTAAAAAAAATAGTAGTCTATACTATACTATAAATTTTCTTAGACTCAATTAAATCATTTTTTTTACTGCCAATAAAAAAATGCTATGTCTTCTATAAAAAGGCATAGCTCCATGTGAATAATTTAATTTGAGCTTGTTATTTTTACTTGCGCTTCAAAATAGAAGCACTACCAAATGTACCTAAAGCTAATAAAGCTAATATTGAAGTCGGTTCAGGAACAGGAGTTAAGTTTATATTATCAAAATTAACATCACCAGAACTAGAAATAAAAATCTGAGTAATATTTTCAAAACCTTCTATTGATAAAGTTTTAAAAGGTGAGGATATATCGTTACCAATAGAATATTCTGTAAATTGACCAAGCACTGGCATTGTAGGGTCAAATGTTGTAGAAATTAAGATTTTAGTATCATCAGTTGTATAACCATCAATTGCTCTTTCATTATTTCGTAATTGATAATCTAAACTTTCTAAATTAAATTCACCACCATTTTTTGAAGTGATAAATACACCTAAAAGTCTTAAATTTGTGGGATCTTCTGAGTCAGAGCTAAAATGTTGAGCTTCATAACTATTACGAGCATGAAAATGTCCTGTTTCACTAAAAAAAGCTTCGTTAGTACCTATTTTCCGTGTTGAAAATGCTGCTACATTAAATCCCTTTTCCATAAAACATTCAGCTTTAGTCAACGGAGAACTACAGGTATTGACATCGCTAGTATATATTTCTGCATCGAAAGTAATTGTTGCTGCTTTAGCTTCTGCACTACCAACTAAAAGCATAGCTAAAGTTGCAAAACAACCAATACCTGTAGTTTTCAATTTTTTGAACATAATATTATTGATGCCTAATTTCAGTAAAATTATGATGAGATATTAGCATCTATAATTTTGAGAGTATAAGTGTCTTTACATAATATTTATCTATGACAAAACGTCATATTTTATAGTAGTTAAATAATTTTCTTAAAAAAGCATATAATTAACTTTTCATGTATTTTTTTGTTCTTAAAACAAAGTAGGAACGTGGTATGGAAAATTCCTACAAGGGTTGTACTTTTTAACTAGGTAGGTTTAATTAAACATTAAAAAAATTGTATTGGCGAGTTCAACGAAAAGCCTTGACGTAAGGCCAATTAAAATAGTACAGATGGTGGGGATAGGTTATAGTTGAAAATTTAATGGTCAACCTAGGATAAAATGAACCTGCCCTAATACAGAAAATTAGGCGTGTCAGTTCAGTAAAGTCAGAATTTAAAACTTTTTGCTTGAGGATTACTGTAGATTAATATTTTCAATGATATAGAGATTTAGTAACCAAACCCCCACTCCTCTTAAACTAGATAATTATTTGATATCCAAATGACAAAAAATTAAAAGGATGACAATAAACTAAGTATTGTCATCCTTTATTTTTTAATACCCCCAAGGGAATTCGAATCCCTGTCGCCTCCGTGAAAGGGAGGTGTCCTAGGCCTCTAGACGATGGGGGCTTAGTTCTTTCTTTTCACTTTTACTAATTTAGCGAATCCCTAGATAAATGTCAAGGGGTATGAAAAAAAAAATTTCAGGAACTATTTGGTCATAATTCAGACTAACATTCTCACTTTGCTTGCAAGGCCATCTGAGCGGAGATACCATCGTTCTGGTCTCCAAAATACCATAAAACAGCAGCAGCTTCAGCCCGGCTTACTGTCTTATCTGGCCTAAATAGTCTAGTGTAACCAAAAACCCGGCGAATATTAGAAAAATCATTCTCGGCATCTGCCAATACTGCCCTCAAAGCGGCAGGGTCAATTTTAGAAGTATCTTGAAAATCCCAAGCTGCCTTAACTTTCTCTATTGTTGCTTCTGGTAATGGTTGCCGAAAATCTAAAGGTACTTTCCAAAGAATTAAATCCTCACGAGTTAAAAAATCATCTGGGCGAAACTTAACCACATTAACATCCCCAGATAAAGGACTAGGAATTAAACCTGATTCTGCCAAACCTTGAATTACAGCAAAGTCGGGGTCAGTTTTCGGCACATCTTCAAAAATAGGTTTTTCATTTGCTCTAGCTAATCGGATGTGTTTAGCAGGATTATTAGCAAACATCTCATTATTTCCATTTACTAACCATCTGGCATATACACGGCGACTGACAAGATTTTGAGGTTTAACTAAAATATTCGTTGCATTAGGGTTATCTTGATTTTTAGTTTGTTCCTGCTGAAATACTCCCAGTTTGGCCAAATCTGCAATGTATGGACGTAATCCTGTAGGGACATCCCTGAGAACTTTTTTTAATACAGGAGACTCTAAAGGTGTGGGGGTAGGTGCGGGGGGTATACCATCAGTAGGGAATGGTGTTGGTGTCGATAGTGCTGCTACTGCGGGAGTAGGTAATTCTTCGGGCGATACTGTGAGATTAGGCAATGGCTGAATTTCTGCTTGGGGAGTTGCTGGTAAAGTTGAGGTTGCAGAAGGTTCAGATTTCTCAAGTAATTCGGAGTCAGGAATTGGGGAGATTTCTAAGGGCACATCACTCTGAGCTTGTACTGTTTTTTCTGGTTGTTGGTTGTTTTGAGTAGATGTTTGAGTTAACTGGTTAAAGGGAGAATTATTTTTTAAGTGGGGATCTGCTGCAAAAATTTTCTCTAGCTCTTTACTTGCCGAATTATTTGCGCAACCACTAACAGAAATCAATAAACAAATAGTTAGACTAACAAATATCGCAGGTTTACTTAATAACATAATTCATAAAAATAAATTTACTTAGTATTTCTTGGGGAGAAAATAAACACCTCCCAACAACCTAAAAACTATAAAAGTTTATCATTATAAATTGATCTAGGAATTTCCATAAAGAGTGAGGTACAAAATTCTAGGTTTTCCATAACACCTGAACAGGAAATAAGAATAAAATTTTACCTCACCGTGACTGAGAAAAGCTATAAGGTAATCTTACAAATAAGAAGACTAAATTTGCGAGTATTGGAAACTTAATTTAGCCATTCTATAAATTAAAAATTAAATTTTAAGATTTATCTGATGGAAATGGGCTATTTGACTTTCCCTTATTTTCTTTCTCTTCCTCTAACGGTTTTTCTTCTCCTTCCTCTGCTCCTTTCTCTGCTTTTTCTTGCTCTTGTAATTGCTTGAGATGGATAGTATTTACCTGATTAATAAATTTAGCCATGGCATCTCTTGTCATTCTGTAACGTTCTTTTTCTTCCGCATTACGAGGAATTCTATAACCTGAAGTTACTCCTAATACAAATTTCTTTTGTTCTGCTTCTAAAAGTTCTGTAGCTCGATTAGCAGACAACCAATTGTCTTCAAAAGGAAATGAAGTTGAAAGACTAGCAACAATAGAAGCGATCGCTGGAAATATTACAGGTAACCAATTCAGCCAAACTGGACCTGTATCTAATTTATCAACCAGAACTAAAAGCGGAGTCACTCCAGAAAAAATTATTGTTACTATTTGCAATAGATAGTAAAGAAATCTTGATTCTATACGAGTTTTTTTGTAATCTTCTATTAGCTCTTGAGTATAACTTAAAGCTGTTTCTACTCCTTGCATTATCTGTGTACTTTTTGGAGAGTCTTCTAGTTGTGACGAATTTATATATATGGCTGTTTTCCTAAGTACATTATAATCATTTAGTTTTTTAGTATAGTTTCTCTTTAATTCGCGATTAACAGGGAACAAGAAAATAAACAAACCAATAGAGACTACTAAAATGATAAATAATTTAAGCTCCCTTGGGAAGAAAAAAATTGTAATACCTGAAGTAATAGCAATGACAAAAGATAGATATGCAAGTATTCTCAATAATGGCAATATCCCCGGGTTAGGTGGTTGAGAATTAGAGATATCTATCAAGGATTTTTTTGACTGAGAATCAATCATTTCAAAACTTGTATCAGAACTCGTCATACTTTCCTTTATTTCTAAATTTGCCATGGTTTAGTTAGTTTATTCAATGACTATTTGAAAATACACTATTTTTGGTAGAACAGTCAATATAAAACAAAACTGCTTTTAAAGTATCTTATCTATTGTTTAATTAATCCTTCATAATCTCAGAAGACTAGATACAATATTAAGAATAATTTTGGAGATGAATTTAACTATTACCAAGAAATTTTTAACATTAACTGGATACCAGTATTTTTAGTATTTTCATACGTTAATCAAGAAATTTATTGCCTTATAAAAATAGTCATTCTAAAGATGATTATTCTTAATCATTTATTTTGACTAATTAATGAAGCTTGATATTACAATACACCTCAAGAGACTAAATAATTAATATTTACAGAACTTCAGAATTTTTGACTTAGAAACTTAACTTTTACTTTAGCACTATAATTTTCAGAGAATATTTATAAATAAGATAGCTAGAGTAATTTAATGATACTAGGTTATGGGAAGCATTTTTCACCTAGTTTAGTTTAATATTTGCTGCCACATTTTTGACATTCCCCAAAAAATGACATCGGGTGCATCTATAAGAGTTGCCGCTAGCTCAGGGAATAGGGTTGTGAAATGACTCGATAGTATAGGGCGATCGCCTCCAGTCAAGACTATTTTACTGTCAGGAAATTCTTCTAGCCAAGATACAACATAATTTTTCATACCCGCCAATACGGTATAGATGACCCCACTTTGAATTGCTGTTGATGTTTGTTTTGCCCACCTTGGGGGTAAGTCTACAGGTATATCAATTGATGGTAACATAGCTGTTCCCTTTGCTAAAGATGATAACTGCAACCTTAGCCCAGGTAAAATAGCTCCTCCCATTATTTTTTTTTGGACATCAGCACCAGTAAAGGTAATTGCTGTACCAGCATCTATAACTAATATAGGCCAACCCAAGTTTGTACCTGCACCCAAAACAGCTAAAGCTCTATCTATTCCCAGAGTAGGATAAAGTTCTTGGAGTGGCAACTTATCTAGGGTAATCATATCAGATTCAGGATAAGTTTGCCAAAGTGCTGTTTGTTCGGGAACTACTGATGCTATTAACAAAGGCATCCCATAATTGAAGTTTATATTTTCAGTTTCTAATATACTTTTAAGTAATTCTTCCATTTCCTCAATTATATTAGGCTTAATTACCTTTTCTTGAAGATGGTGATTATCCCAAGTATTCTGAAGTTTTGCACCCACAAAATAACCAAAATGTAACCGGGAATTTCCAATCATTAAACCTAGCCATTTTTGATTTTCGTACATAGAACAATCTATATTAATTTCTAAGTTTTTATCGCAGTCCAACACCTAAACCAAAAGTAGATATAGCAACTGCTCTATTTTGCATATTAAAAACTACTTTAATTCCTGTTTCATCGGGATTCATCCACTTATAAGCATCCTTAATTTTATCCCCTTCTTCCTGTTCATCTGGCACTACTTCTTCCCTATCAACTAAACCCCGCTGAAAAGCACTAGCATTAATTTGCATTTCCCTTGCTTCTATTGATTTTTCAAAAGCTTCTGGGTCAAATTCTGTATCTAATTCTCCTTCCTTTCTCAGGATATTTCTAATTTCTTGATATGTCATTCCTAGCTGCAATTTTTCATACTTTTCTCGCGTAATTGAATAAACAGGTTTAGGTTGATTCCAGAAAGGATTACCAAAATTATAAGTGTTCATATTTTTGGTTCTAATAGTTACCACTTTCTGATTAGAATCAAAAATTATAGTCAAGCTTGTACTATCAGGATTAAGCCAAATATATTCAGTAGTATTATAATTAGTTAAAGGATTATCTCTAGTTGGCTGTTTTGTTCCTCGACTCCCAATAATTTTTGTTACTTCATCATAAGTCATACCAACTTTTATATTTTCAATATTTAAACTTGTAACTACTGGCGGTTCTCGATTTATTCCTAAGCTATTAGTATTCAAATTTTGAGCAGATAATTTAATTAATTTATTCTCAGAATTAAATACGGCAATTATCCCTGTTCCATCATTATTGAGCCAGCGATAAGCTACCCCAAAATTTTCAATATTCGGACTATTATATTGTGTATAAATTTCACCTTCTATACCTAATATTTGCTTGACTTCCTGATAAGTCATACCAATTTTTAAATTGTCATAATTAGCTTCTGTAATTCGATTAGCAAAAACTGGCTGAAGGTGTATAGGTAAGACATATATCAAACCAGTAATAATTGTTGTTAATAAAATTTTTTTCATGGTTATTATATGAATATTGGCTAAATTTGATTCAAGTATAAAAGTAGCACTAATGAAAATTATTATAAATTGTAAATAATATTCTTAGGGAATAACTTAATTGGATAAATTTTATCAAAATAATTAGGTCTAATATTAAATCCGCTTACTTTGGAGGTGGGAGATTCTAAAAAGAGGCAAAAACTTGAAGTTTGATAGGAGTTTGGTCACCAAATATCTACTATATTGAATTGTCCTGATAGTACCAGATTTGATATAATCTACCCTTTTAAGACAAAATGTTTTTGTAGAGTTGCTTAAAATCCCAATTACAAAAATAACTTCTAACTTCTGAATTCTGACTTCGTTAAATTCTGTCTTCCTTCTCTCCATCGTAAATTACTAGATTTAGATAACTACTATAGAGTTTAATGATTATTTTTTAGGATCTTAAATTGTTCAGAATTAATCTTATTAGATTCATATAAAGTTTGAGAAATTTCTGTCAAAGTCAATACTGAATGACCTCGATATCCAGAATTTTCTAGCTTCTCTTTTACTCCTCGTTCGTGGTCAATAAAAACAACAATATCCTCTACTTCTAATCCCACGGATTTAAGTTTCTCTGCTCCCTTAATTACACTATTGCCACTAATCATAATATCATCCACAACTACAATTTTTTCCCCTGCTTGAAAATGCCCTTCAATTAATCGACCAGTACCATGAGCTTTTACCTCTTTGCGAGGAAATATCATCGGACGTTCTAGACGTAAAGCTAAACCTGTTGCAGTGGGCAATGAACCATAGGGAATACCTGCAATTCTATCAAATTCTAAATCTTTGAGAATCTCAGCATAAGCAGTAACAATTTTATGAAATATTTGGGGAATTGAGATGATTTTTCGTAAATCTATATAATAAGGAAAAATAGCTCCCGATGCTTGTACATGGTCGCCAAAAATAATACAGCCAATATCATAAAGTTGTAGGATTAAATCTCGGTGAGGTTCATGTTGTAAAAAACAAACATCTGGCAACCACAATTCACAGGTAGGACTACCCTCAACTACTTTAAGACGTTTTTCATTAATAGTATCTCTTAAACTTTCAATTGCAGTATTAGGTTGTGCAGCACCTAATAATTTTGGTGGAATTGGTAAAAGTAATCCTTCACCATTAATATTCAAACCAGCAGCTAAAATTTGAGTTAAATCTTCTGGATTAGCAATATCATTTTCTTCTGCTATATTTCCCTGAATTAATATTAGTCTTTCTGGAGCAGCTTGCCTGATTTTTGCTAGTATATCTGGCATTATTCCTACTTCTAAACCTAGCTGTTCAGGAGTTGCCCAACTTTGAGATTCCTCTACTAATTTCAAATAAAGAGGTTGTTTTTGATTAGGATATTCTTGTAATAATGCTGCTGAAGGATTTGCTGTGGCACAAAGTAGAAATACGGCTTTACCTGGATAAAGTAAAAAAGGTGCAATTAAGTCAAGTCCTGTATAGGGTGAAATTGTACAAGCATCTACTTGCCAATCTGCAAATATAGTCTGAGCAAATACTGTGCTTGTGTTTAGGTCAGCGTGCTTAGAATCTAAGATAATTGGAATTTCAGAAGGAATAGTTTTTATGATTTGCTGAAGTAGTTGTAAACCTGGTATGCCAAAAGATTGGTAATAACCTAGAGAAAGTTTATAAGCACATACATATTTTTCAGTTTTAGTTATTAAAAAATAGAGCCACTCACACCAATATTTAATTAATTCTTGATTGTCTTTTTCTGGAGGGTTAGCAAATAAATATTTGTTAGGAAAATTTTGATCGACAACTTCTGGGGGTAAACTTTCTATATCTGGATCTAATTCGAGGTAAAGTAAACTTTGATTGTATTCTATACTGGTCAGTAATTTATCAAAAAAGTGCATAATAGTTTCTCCCTATCTTTTGATAATTCATGTAATTATTATAGTCATTTTAAATATATAGTATAATTACTAAAATTCAATTCCTACAAATTACTTAGGAAAACTAGATAATTATGGTATACCGCAAGTTATTTCTGGTCGGTTGTCCCCGTTCTGGCACAAGTTGGTTGACGAAAATGATTAGCCGTCATCTCAATATTGTAAGAGTTCCATCAGAAAGTCACGCTTATTCTGTAATTTACCACTACTTTACCTATTTAAAAAAACAGACGCTGAAAAAAAAGATTGAAATCAGCAGGATGGGTTATGAAATATTATGGTTTGAAGCCTTTGTTATTCGGAATTAAATCAGAATATCTATGGCAAGGAATTTTCAAGAATTATCAGATATACAAAAAAAAGACAGATGCAATAGGGCTTTATAATCTAGTAAGTTATACAGAGCTAGAAGAATTAATAGCAAAAGTTTGCTCTGGTTGAGAAGATGAATTAACAAAAGTCAGAATATTAATTCAATTAATGTTCGATCGCTTTTTTAAAAACAATGGAGGAATGGAAAATAATATTCTTCTAGAAAAAACACCACAACATTTTCGCTATATTGATGTAATTTTAAATCAGTTTCCGGAAGCGAAAAGTATAGAAATTATTCGAGATGGGCGAGATGTTTGTGTTTCCTACCAAGCAAGATCCAAAACAGCGCGTTGGGCGAGACAAAGTACAACAAGCATGATTAAAATATGGAAAAAAGCTATTGAAACAGTAGAAAAAGTAAAAGCAGACCCAGAAATAGGCGATCGCATCTACTCAGTTCGTTATGAAAATCTCCGCACCGATCCGCAACAAGAACTGAGCAAAATTTTTGATTTTATTGGTTTAGATTACGATAGCACTCTAATTGATAAAATTATTGATACAACAGATATTAGTAAAGTAAAAAACAAAGGAGAAGGTAAACATATTCGCCAGGGTTCTATTGGGGAATGGCAGACTCGACTTTCACCAGAAGATATTGGTCTTTGGGAAGAGTTAGGAGGAGATACTTTAGCTCGTTTAGGCTATTCAATTTAGGGTTAAAAAAAATTAAATTAGTAAATAAAAATTGGGAGTTTCAGCCAACAAAAAGCAATGTATAATATGAAGTATTGTCTGCTTATCTTTAAGAAGATAGCTAACGATATGAAAGATAAATAATATGGTTTTAAAATTTGTTAGGAGTTAGAAAAACTAACTAGATTTTGAAGCATTATATTTAGGTTTTTTTGAATCTAAGACTATGTAAAATTTATGGGAATAATAGCACTATAGAATAAGCAGATAAAGATAAAAATCATAGTCGGAAAAGAGCATCTCAAAAAAAGGGTAAGTTCAGTAGAATGAAAATTTCTCTATCCATAGTAAAAGCTTGATGCGATCGCCAAAAGGAAAAAATGAAACAAACTATGATATAATATTAAATCCTTTGTATACTATCATTTTATTCTAATAGTTTATTATGAATACAAATACTAATCGCTATCACATTACCACTTTCGGCTGTCAAATGAACAAAGCCGACTCTGAACGCATGGCAGGTATCCTAGATAATATGGGTCTCATCTCCTCAGATGACCCCAACGAAGCCAATATCATTCTATACAATACCTGCACTATTCGCGATAATGCTGAACAAAAAGTCTATTCTTACCTGGGTAGACAAGCGAAACGCAAACACCAACAACCAGACCTCACTCTTATTGTTGCTGGATGTGTTGCTCAACAAGAAGGGGAAGCACTATTGCGACGAGTACCTGAACTAGACTTAGTTATGGGGCCTCAACACGCTAACCGTTTGCAAGACTTATTAGAACAGGTATTCAATGGCAACCAAGTAGTCGCTACTGAACCCATTCACATTGTAGAAGATATTACTAAACCCAGACGGGATAGTAAAATTACTGCTTGGGTAAATATAATTTATGGTTGCAACGAACACTGTACCTATTGTGTTGTTCCTGGTGTAAGAGGTAGAGAACAGTCTCGCTATCCTGAAGCTATTCGCGCTGAAATGGAAGAGTTGGGGCGACAAGGTTATCCAGAAATTACATTGTTAGGGCAAAATATTGATGCTTACGGGCGTGACTTACCGGGAACAACACCAGAAGGACGCAAAAAACATACATTCACAGATTTACTTTACTATGTGCATGATGTACCGGGTGTGGAACGCATTCGTTTTGCCACAAGTCACCCCCGCTATTTTACAGAACGTTTAATTAGAGCCTGTGCTGAGTTACCCAAGGTTTGCGAACATTTCCACATACCGTTTCAGTCCGGAGATAATGAATTATTGAAGGCAATGGCAAGAGGTTACACCCATGAGAAATATCGCCGAATTATTGATAAAATTCGCGAACTGATGCCAGATGCTTCTATTAGTGCGGATGCAATAGTAGGTTTTCCTGGTGAAACTGAGGTACAATTTGAGAATACCCTGAAGTTGGTAGATGATATTGGGTTCGATCAATTAAATACTGCTGCTTATTCTCCCAGGCCGGGAACTCCAGCGGCTTTATGGGAAAATCAATTGAGTGAGGAAGTGAAAGCAGATCGCCTGCAACGCTTGAATCATTTAGTGGGTGTGAAGGCAGCAGAGCGATCGCAACGTTATATGGGTCGCACTGAAGAAATTTTGGTTGAAGACACAAACCCTAAAAATTCTGCTCAAGTTATGGGTCGTACCCGTGGCAACCGTCTGACATTTTTTGAGGGAGATATTAATCAGTTGAAGGGTAAGTTAGTAAAGGTAAAAATTACTGAGGTACGTCCGTTTAGTTTGACTGGTGAAGTAAAGGAATTTGTGGCAGTCTAGAAGTTGTAAGGGTATGTTTAATAAATAAGATTTATATTCTGATAGTAAAGCTATACTTTCACAATTTTGATGAATCGCTGAAATAAAATAATAAAAATCTTTTCTAGTAAAACATCCCTAATGTAGAGATATTTAATATTTTATCCAATATCTCTGCATTAATTTGTGGTATTTTTTTTGGTCAGTGACAAATATAATATAAGTTGCACCCAGATAATTGGCTAATTTTTTTAGATACAGAAACAGTTTCTTTAATTCAACAATAAATTTTTTGATGAACAATAGCCTATAAGCTATCACATTAAGTCTTAATAAATTACAAATAAAGCCATAATAATCAACTGCTATTTGTAAAAATTTTTCTCATAACAGTATTAGTAAATCTACTGTCCTCTGTAAGTTACTTGTTCTTTCTTCACCACCATTCCGTTTATAGCCATACTAAAATGAGTATTGTCTATCATAAAAGTTTTACTTCCATCAATAGCTAAATATCCTTGTTCGCCACTGACAGGTAATTCTAAAAGTTCATTAGGATTTGATTTCGCGCCAGCTACTAAAGTTAATTGACCATTACTATTACGACAAATATTGGCAAAATAATTTTTAGATTCAAAGTATTTTACTTCAGACCAATTTTCTCCTTTTTGCTCACAAATACGCCATTCCTGACGAGATGCTTGAGCAAGTAACATAGATTTGTTATTAGTTTCTCCAGGAGTAGATGCTAAAACTTTAGCTGAAGAAGTTAATAATACAAATGTACTAAGTGTAAATACTCCCAGTTTTAAAAGTTTTTGATTGACCTTAGATAAATTCATAGCAAACTCCTTAATAAGATGTAAAATTAGCTCAATATTAACAAATCAAATTCTTGTTTTGTAACAATTAGTAACAATGAATCTAATTAGTTTTTTCATTGCTTTTTAACTTTCTAATCTTATTATCAGCTAAAAATAATCAAATATCTACCCAGAAAATACTGAACTTTTATAGATAATTTTTTGAAGACAAATTGCCTATAAAGTAACTCGCTGAAATTAGCTAGACTCTAATGTATATCAGCAATACACTCTTTCAAAGCCTAGATATTTTTCAGCAATACCCACTAATAAATTACCGAGAAATTACGGAACTTTGCTATTTTTCCTTGTCAGTTACAGTTATTCAGGAAATATGACAAATATTAGAACTATTAGGTGACTCCAGTATTCTCTATTCCCTATTGCTGAAAGTATTATCAGAGAACTGTTTTTAACCTATCGCCTACTACTTATCATTAGTTATTTACCACTACTAGGAAAAGTTAGTCTGTCATACTAGGTTGACAAAATAAAGTTACATATTCTTGATTTATAAATAATAATCAATAGGCAATATGGAATATAAATTTGTAGCAAATATATAAGTCAATTCTCAAGAAACGTTCATCATAAACTTCAAAAAAGTAAGGTAGTGTTGTAGAAACATTCTTGGGTACAACAATGGAGGTAATAGGTGCAAATTACTAAACGTAACGTTAATTTAATCGTTGATGACAGTTTAATGCGTGTATATGTAGCAACCCCCAAAGCACCAGGAACTTACCCAGGTATTGTATTTTACAGCGATATCTATCAGTTAGGAGGCCCAATAATTCGTCTAGCTAACTATTTGGCAGGATATGGTTATGTAGTAGCTGCCCCAGAAATTTTTCATCGAACTGAGCCAATAGGTCTTGTTATGGGGCCAGATGACCTAGGGAAGATGCGGGGTAATGATAATGCACGTCGAACAGCAGTGTTTGAGTATGATGCTGATACACGAGCTGTAATTGAATTTCTCAAATCAGAAAGTTCTATTGCTGCGGATAAAATAGGTGCTATGGGTTTTTGTATTGGCGGGCATTTAGCTTTCCGCGCTGCCTTTGAGAAAGAGATAAAAGCTACAGTATGTTGTTATCCTACCGGTATTCCTATTGGGAAGTTAGGTAAGGGAGTTGCTGATACTATCAAACGAGTTAGTGAAATTGCAGGTGAGATACTTATTGTCTTTGGTAGTCAAGATCCTCATACACCAGAAGGCGATCGCCAAACTATTATTCAAACTTTGGAGCAGAATAGTATAACTAACCAAATTTTCTTATATGAAGCAGAGCATACTTTTATGCGTGATGATGGTTATCGTTATGACTCTGTTGCAACTACTTTAGCTTGGTCTGAAATTATACCTTTCTTGAATCGTGTATTTGAGAATAAGGGAGTAGGGAGTAGGGAGTAGGAGGAAATAATAGATTTATCTAGGGCGATAATTGATTTATTTTTTTATTAGAAATGTCTAATAGATATCGCCATAATTATATTAGTCTTGTCTAAAAGCTTTGTAGGAAGGTTCTATGGAACCTCCCTTTTTAATTAAAATAGGATAACTATTTAGCCAGATACTTTATCCGGAAAATATTTCTTGAGTTTTTGTAACTTTGGCGGAATTGAAAATACACAATAAGGTTGATAAGGATTCTTATTAAAATAGTTTTGATGATATTCTTCAGCTCTATAATAATCCTTCAAATCAACTACTTCAGTGACGATGGGATTTTTAAATGTATCATTATTACCCAAAGTGGAAATTACTTCTTGAGCAATATCTTTTTGTTCTTGAGAATTACACATAATAATTGAACGGTACTGAGTACCAACATCATTTCCTTGTCTATTTAGTGTTGTCGGATCGTGAGTCGCAAAAAATATCTCTAATATTTCGTGCAAGGATATTTTCTCAGTATCAAAGGAAACTTTGACAACCTCAGCATGGCCAGTTGTTCCAGAACATATAGATCTGTAGTCAGGATTCTTTGTATTTCCTCCAGCATAACCAGACTCTGCTTCTTTTACTCCTGCTACAGAGAGAAAGACAGATTCTACGCACCAGAAACATCCGCCACCTAATACGATTGTATCTAACATTATTTTTGTCTCCAAACTTTGGCTTTAATTTGCATTAGATATTCATTGTAAACTGATTAGAGAGCAATAAGTTTTCAATTAAGATACTCGTGAGGCTTTATTCAACAAACTGTTAGTATATATCCGTAGGATAAACTAAACAAAACCTCTGAAAATTTTGGTTTTATGGGAAGCAAACTATATTTCTCAAGCTGAACTAAATAATTTAAGTTTTTTGGCTTTAACCAAAATCTCTTTTATTAGAGAACAATTAACCTAACAAGCAAAATTTTTCAATTGATTTTGGATAAATCAGGTATATAGCATTCGCCAAGGCACTTAGGACATAAAGGAGAAACATAGTACTCGCCTCAATAGAAATGGTCTAATGATTTTATACTTTTCTCTGTCCTAACCGCTCTGGCAGTTGCTATAAAAATTTATTTTTAATTGACTACATACATCATCCTTCTAAAAATTTGCATGTAGAAAAATTCCAATTTTTCACCTAAAAAAAACCTTGCAAGTTACTAAAACCTGCAAGGTTTAATTATTAGTTTGTTGTGATATGTGATGAGTTGAAATCACCTATCATATTTTTCTTAGCAGAAATCTACTAATCACAGTTTAGCTTTATTAGCTATCTTATGAATCAGCAAATGCCAATTCTACAGGTTTTCCTATATTGCTTGCTGACAAGGATTGAAGTGTCACAATTCCGTCTTCGACCTGTAAATTTTCACCATCCACAACTGCATTAGGCACCTCATCTGCAGGTATAAAATTACCGCTACCAGTAGGGAACTCAACGAACAATGTACCTGTGACATTATCTGCTGGATTAAGGAGACGACCAACTGGAGCAATGTTAACTAAATTAGGTAGTCCGAAGTTGTTAACTCCATCACCTCCAAACTCAGTACCCACCACATTAAACAAGTCACCATTACCAGCGATCGGCAATAGTTGACCCTCAAGAGAGAAGAAACCAGGTGGCACAGATAGACCAGGCCATAAAACAATTTCTCCTGTTAAAAAGTCTGCAGGAGCATTATCTCCAGCAATTATGTAGCCAATAGGGAATGTTGCGATACCAGCACCAGGAGGACCAGCAGGACCTACCGGACCAGCAGGACCAGCAGGACCAGTAAGACCTATCGGACCAGCAGGACCAGCAGGACCAGGAGCACCAGTAGGACCTACCGGACCGATTGGACCAGCAGCACCAGGAGTACCAGCGGGACCGATTGGACCCACAGGACCGATTGGACCAGCGGGACCAGGAGCGCCAGTGGGACCCACAGGACCGACAGGACCAGGAGCGCCATCTAATCCCGGAGTACCAGGAGCGCCAGTGGGACCGACAGGACCGATTGGAC
>NZ_JBNHER010000025.1:0-5306 GCF_050015975.1 Dapis purpurea BLCC-M126
TTGCGTTAGCATTCCGTAGGATAGCGAAACGCTTTTCATGTCGCGCAGCGAAACGCCATATCCAATCGACCAAGAGAGCGGTCGTTAGCGGAGCTTCCCGAAGGGTGGGATGGCGAGGTTTCCCGCTCTTACAGAGCCGCGTTTCATGTCGCGTTTGCGTTAGCATTCCGTAGGATAGCGAAACGCTTTTCATGTCGCGCAGCGAAACGCCATATCCAATCGACCAAGAGAGCGGTCGTTAGCGGAGCTTCCCGAAGGGTGGGATGGCGAGGTTTCCCGCTCTTAACAGAGCCGCTCCGCTTTTCATATCGGCGACAGCCGAAGTGCGTTTGCGCTAGCATTCCGATAGGAAAGTTGTGCGCTAGCTAAACGCCATATCCAATCTCCCCTTGAGAAGAAATAATATTTCCTTATATTCAATCCTCTCGGTTTTAACCAATTGAAGAAGTAAAAAAAATCGCTAATGTTGTGACTAATTTTATAGACATACCCTATGAAGATTTGTCAAATAAATAATTACTTGTGTGAATTGTGTAATAGGTGATATTCGGCAAGTGGGTATATCCCTAAAATGAATTATGTTAAGTTTTGTAAATGGTATGAACAGTATCTGTAAATTTGCCATATTTGATTGATGAAGAATATAGTAGGATGCTTTAGTTGCTTACTTTTATTCCTGGGGATATTAAATTTTGCATAAATTCCCAGAAACTGACTGATTATTAAGTATTGATTTAGATATATACTTGTAAATATAGTCAATTATTAGGGTGCCGATACAAAACAACATCAATCTTAAACAGGTAAAATATGATGATGAAAATAGGTGAAATCCTCATCCGCAGACACTTAATTTCCCCAGCCCAATTAGACCAAGCAATAGATATCCAAGCTTCATGTCGTCAAAAACTTGGAGAACTACTAATGTTTCAAGGTTGGATTCAACCAGATGACTTAGAAATAGCTTTAAGAGAACAATATTGGCGACAAAATGGTTATTGGGTAATTGACTAGCAAGAAAGTTAAAAGTCAAAAGTCAAATCCTCCTTGGAGGGAAGTCAAAAGTCAAAATTCACAAGTCAAAAGTTAAAAGTCAAAAGAATACACTAGAGACGTTTCATGGAAGTTCCCTACTGGGTTTTGGTTTTGACTTGAAGTTATCAATCTGAAAAGTTATGTCATATGCTTGATTTGCATAATTTTTGAAACTATAGCTGATTAATAAATAGAGAACAAAGCTGATTATTCATAAGGCATTCTGTGGGATGCCTATTTTTTTTGCATAAAAAAGGGAGAAATGGCTGATTAATAAATATAGCGCTACGCGCAATTTAGAATTCTGAATTCAGAAGTAATTCCTGACTGAGTTTGAGCATTATAAATGTCTTAACTAACTAACGTAGTGCAGTGCTGTGGAACAAAGTTAAATTCACAACCGAATAAAAATGAAAATCAATTGGCAAAAAACAAGTCTAATTCCTACTTTAGGACTTCTATTTCTGGGAGCTTGCGCTCAAGTCAATAATTTCCCAAGTTCTTCCGGTGTTGAAGTCAAATTTTTAGTCGGCAGTGCTTTAGAAAAATTCTGTAGCCAAGCTGCTACTCAACTCAGTCAACAAAAACTCAAACTCGATAATGGCAAACCTTTTTACTTGAAATGTGAAGCAAAAGGTAGTGGGGATGTGGTAACAGATATAGTTTCTCTGTCTCAAAAATTGAAAAGTGGAGCTATTCAACCAGACTCCCCAGAATTTCCTACCCTAATTTCTGTAGATGGCGAAATTGATCATTCCCAACTTTTGTACAAAATTAATCAAGTCTACCCCGGACAAAATTATATTCCTCAAATTACTGATGCGCCTTTGTTGGCAAATAGTCCGATGGTATTCATGGCATCACAGGAGGTCGCACCTGGGTTACAAAAACAATCAAATATATACCAAGCTCTCGTCAAGGCTCGAACTCACCGAGACCTAGACTTAAATAGTCCCCAACTGCCAATACATTATGTTCATACTGCCCCCACTCGTTCCAATTCTGGTTTGCAAACTTTGGTCGCGCAATTTGCCTCCGTTGCCAATAAACGCCCCGAAAAACTCACCGTTGCGGACGTGCAACAATATCAACCCCAAATTAAAAAAATTCAAAGCAAAGTTACTCACTACGGCGTTTCCACCAGTTCCTTAGCTGAGGATATGGTAAAAAATAGTCCGTTTTGGGCCATCCATCGCTTCTGTTTATGAGTCTTCAGTAATTGAGGCAAATACTGCTAATACTCAGACTCGCTATCAGGCAATTTATCCCAAGTCTACTTTTATTTCTAACATGAGAGGAATTTTGCCAAGTGCTCCTTGGGTAAGTCAGGAGGAAAAAGAAGCTGCCGAAAAAGTAATTGATTATTTGCGATCGCCTACTACCCAAAAAATTCTGACCGACTTAGATCTCAGGCGGGGGATACCGGGGGTGTCCTTGGGAACAAAATTTTCTCCTCAATGTATGATTTGCAAAAACAGCTATTAGCAGTTAAGAGTAAGCAAAAGTCAAGTTCTGGTATTTCTCAACAGCATTTACAACAATTAGCTGCTAGTTTAGAAAGGAATATTCAGTTAGTTAAAGCTGGCAAAGATACTCGGCAAGCAAAATTTTTTAGTCTACATACAATGGTGAAAGATTCAGCCGGATTATTGCAAGAACTAGAAAATAAATTGCGAATTGCCAACTTGAATAATCCTGAAGAAATTCAAGAGTTGCGCAGTTTGAGTTATAAATTAAATAGCTACCAAGACAACATAAAAATGTTTCTTTAAATCCTTATATAGATTTGTAACTAGAAAAGTGAAAATACTGATTTATTTTCTTATTTAAAGAATCAAGTTTGAATAAACAATGATATTTTCCCTGAGATATTAATAAGTACCAGGAAGAAAATGATGAATAATAAACTTGATTCTCTTTCAGTTGGATTATTAATAACAATAAATATTACCATGGTACAAGGGTTAGAAATACAAACAAATAAATTAAATCATAGTTTCTTTAAAGCTGAAATAACTATTATTCAACAAGAAAAAAAATATCAAAAAAATGAACAACCACCTGTTCCAAAGAAAGATGGTACTAGCCGTTAAAATTTATCTAAATATATATCTTAGGGCTAGAGCAATACTACAAACAAAAACTTTTTTATATTTCATGTACAAAAAATTTCTAATCAACTTCTTATTACTTAGTATCATAGCAGGACAATTCCAACCATGACAACTATAAATCATAAATGTCTCAAAAATCGTCGTATTTTTTATGGAATAATTGCTTGTGCAGCTTTAGCTTTGGCTTATGCACTAATCCCAGGATTAAATCAAAAAATTAATGATGCCGATGTAGCAACAGTTTACGAAAGTATCGCCCTTTATCGTTGGCAACAGTCGGGATCTTCTCAGAATAAACCTTATCAAGTTTATTATCTCAACCCCACTGTAGAAACCGTAGCTAGAGTAGTGATCGTCCGCCAGAATGTAAATGGAGCCACTGCTAATGCTGCTGGTAAATTTGTAGATTTCTTGACGCAACCAGAACAACAGAAACTATTTGTGCAGTATGGTTTTCGCCCTACCCACGGTAATATCGATCTGCTCTCAGTTGCTAATAGTCCTTGGAATCAGAATATTCCTGGCGCTCAGGTTAACCCGCAAGTTGATACTTTACCTGCACTACAACCATCTGTTTTGGGAGAAATTCAAAGGTTGTGGCAACGAGTTCAGTAGTTAGGGAAAGTCAAAAGTCAACAGTTATACTTGATAGGTTTACAGTGTTTTTCAGTTGAGTAGATCAGAAAGTAGAGACGTTCCTACAAGAGTCATAATTTTTACCATTAAACTTTTTTCGGCAAAATTATGTCATATCTGCATATCTGAAAGATTACTGAGAAATACACTATATTAAGACTGCTAAAAAATGTTAATTTCATGTTATTGGGAACTGGATATTGTTAGTTTGAGATGAGGAAAATTTACTTTTTGCTGTAACTTCCAGTATTTTTACATATAGAATATTTTTTCTCAATCGTATAACATAGAATTAAGTACAAAAAAAATAGCATAAGTTTAGTACAAATATACATTGCATAGGGATATTCAGGGATAATGTTTTTTATAGGAATTGGCCTCTTGATTCTAGGTCTAATATTAGCAATAGTAGGCGGAATATGGGGCTTAGTTCAAGCTTTTGCTGAAGGCACATTATGGGGTGCTACTTATTTATTAATTCCTTTTGCTTTTGTAATTTTTTATATGGCAAATTGGAGTAAAAGACAAATCAGAAAAAACTTTATCTTGATTATAGTTGGTTTGATTTTGTCTCTTTTAGGGAGTACATTCTTAGGAAATCACATAAATAATAAATTTGTGGTTGATTCTGCTAGTATTCCAGATATTTCAAATATTAGTAATAACTCGGAAAATAATTCTGAAAAGACAGAAGCGATTGAAGTTATTGCCGATCCATTTCGAGAGGGAATAAATGCAGCAACAAAAGCAGCCGAACTTGCCCAAGTTGCTAATACTCAAGCCGAGTGGAATGAAGTAGCAATAACTTGGCATCAAGCTTTGGTTTTAATGAAAGAAGTCCCCGAATCTCATCCTCAATATGAAGCTGCCAAAAATCGGATTGATTTATATCGAAATAATCGGGAAATTGCTAAGAAAAAGGCTGAAAATTAAAGAATTTAGAATTCAGAATTTAGAATTTGATCTTAATACTGTAACTTCTGCAATAATTCTATTGATTTTTAGGTAATAAATATATCATTGAAAAAAGCTAATAGCTCATTGTTAATTACTATATATTAGGAAAAATCAGGAAATGCGTAAATCTAAATTCATCTTAGCAACAATTGTCTCATTATTTTTGGTTGATGAAGTGAGCATTAATCCCCATGGTAATGATATTAGCGAATTAATTAATACAAATGCTTCCATCGCTTATGCAAGAAGAAAAGGAGGACGTAGTAGTAGAAGCAGTTCCACTCGCAGTAGAAGTAGTTCCTCCACTCGCAGTCAACCTCGTGACTCAAAACCCAAATCTACAAACAACAATATAGTTCTACCAAAAACTAATAATACTCGCCCCAGCACAAAACCATCCCCTACTTCCAGTGGCAATTCTAACCGCAGTGGTTCGCTTACCAAACCAAATAATACTTCTACGAACACTAAACCATCCCCTACTTCCAGTGGCACTTCTAACCGCAGTCGTTCACTTACCAAACCAAGCAATACTCGCCCCAGCACAAAACCATCCCCTACTTC
>NZ_JBNHER010000025.1:5406-9086 GCF_050015975.1 Dapis purpurea BLCC-M126
GTTCACTTACCAAACCAAGCAATACTCGCCCCAGCACAAAACCATCCCCTACTTCCAGTGGCACTTCTAACCGCAGTGGTTCACTTACCAAACCAAGCAATACTCGCCCCAGCACAAAACCATCCCCTACTTCCAGTGGCACTTCTAACCGCAGTGGTTCACTTACCAAACCAAGCAATACTCGCCCCAGCACAAAACCATCCCCTACTTCTAGTGGCACTTCTAACCGCAGTCGTTCATTTTCCCAACCAAGCAATACCACTCCCCCCACTACTAATAACATCAACACTGGAGGACGGACTCGCAGTGGTTCATTTACTCCAACTACAAAGAAATCTTATTCTGTTGAACCTGCTACGGGACGTCGTTACTATACGCGCCCAGGGACTGAAGAACGTTATTATCAGGAAGCAGGTACAGGAAGATTTTATTATGTACAACCAGCAACTCAAAGACGTTACTACATGAATGTTAATAACGGACAACGTTATTTTATCACTCCCGGTAACAAGCGATATTATTACGAGGAAGTGGGTACAAGTCGATTTTATTATGTACATCCAACTACTAGAGTTCGCTATTATTACCGTCCGACTTTTCGTGAACGAGTAGTTTACAGCTATTACGAGGGACTAGCAACAGTAATGCCCATGTTTTTAGTTATACTTTTGCTAGGAACTGTTATGATATGTATTTTATATGAGTTGGTTATGTTTATCGCTTCTCTGTTTGGTTATCATCGAGAAGTTTTGGTGGCAGAAGGAGATGGGTATGTAGAAATTATTGAGGAGTCACCAGGATATGTGGAAGTTATTGAGGAGTCGCCAGGATATGTGGAAGTTATTGAGGCAGAAATGCCAGTAGAAACTATACCCGAAGATTTGGTTAATGATATTGTGACTGTGAGTAAGTTACAGGTGGCAATGGTTGCACCAGCAAATAATATTCAATCTAAGTTAGCAAGAATAAGGGAAGAGATTGATATTGATACGCCAGAAGGTAGGGTGGGATTTTTGTTGCAGTCGGCGATCGCTCTGCTTCAGAGTGACGAATATTGGACTCATGTTGCTGCTAGTTCGGAAACAGTGGATACTAGACAGGAAGCAGAACGAATTTTTGAGCAGTTTTCTTTTGCAGAGAGGTGTAAATTTGAGGTTGATACTGTTGATGACAATGTAGAAGTTGACAATCATATTGTTGTGACTTTGTTGTTAGGAACGGAGGATGATTATCCTATATTTGATGAAGTTAATGATGGGGAAAGTTTGAAGCAAACTTTGAAAGATTTAGGCAAAATCACCCCTGATTATTTATTAGTATTTGAATTAATTTGGAGTCCTACAACAGCAAGCGATTGTCTTACTTATGAGCAGTTTGTTAGTGAGTATAGCGATATGATTCAAATTAGTTAATATTTACTTGAGGTAATTATATCGTGTTAAGTAAAACACTTATAATTAGTCAGTTAGTTGCGCTTTAGCACTTATGGACATAATTTGGAGTGATAAAGCACAACTATAAACAAAGACTCAATACGAATCAAGTTTTTTCTTAACTTATGCTGCCCAAACATTTGACAATGAACAGATCTATTTATTTAACTTTGTCTGTTTGATAAGAAGTGACAAAAGTAGTTAACCAAGTACCTGGAGCAAAAGCCATATTAATTTTTGCTCCTTCATCTATATGCTGTAGGAACAATAAAACACCATTTTTTACCTGTGCTTCATCTGCCTGAACATATTGTTCTTCGTTTTCGGCTATATCTTTAGTTACCCGGACATACCAATAGTAACGACCATAATTAATCGGTTCACTATTACTCACTTAATTTTGCTCCTAGTTAACTAAAGCATACTTGCAGAAGTATAAGTCTCTATGATTATTTTGTCAAGCTAAATTTACCAAGTAATAATTATGATAAAAAATCAATACAAAATTACCTATTTTTGGGCGGAATTAAAAAATTGAAAAATTCAGAATCTTCAATAATTGCCTCCTCAAAAATAGCATTAGTTAAATCTGCATTATCAAAAGATGTTTTTGACAACTTCTCCAACTCAACAACAACTTGGAAAAACAAAATAACAACAACTCCAAAAATTACCCCCGAACCTAAAAATAATAACAATCCTTTGACTTTATTTCCTGCCAAAAAATAGATAATACCACTCGAACCAATAACCGCAGCAACCCCAGCTAAAACAGCAGCAATAATCTCACTCTCAGCATTAGTAACAGCAACCGCCACAGCACCAGTCGCAATCAAAGCAGCAACCCCCGCCATTTCACCAGCAATAAAACTAGCAAAAGCAGCAGCAACAGTAACAGCGATCGCCGCTCCAGCACAACGAACAATCAAAATCCTAATCTTGCTCCTACTTTGCCCAATTCTTGCACCTCGAAAATTTGCCCCTCTGAGGATAGCATCCTGAAAATTGCAACCTCTTAAGTCAGAAGCGCTAAAATTAGCTCCTGTCAAGTCTTGGCCTTGAAAATTGCGATGTCGTAAGTCTTCCTGAGAAAAATCTAAAGGTAATGGTTGATTCATGGGATAGTTTGTGATAGTTTAAAAATAAAGTTTAAATCTAAAATCGCCATTTTTTTATGAAAAATATAACTTTACTATCTGCTACATTCCTCACTGCGACATCTGCATTAGTTTTTGGGAAAATACAAGCTGCCTCTGCTTTAATTTGGAACTGGAGTTATTCCGCTCCTGGTATAGAAGCAAGTGGTAATTTGACGACTAATGACACTCCTGACGATTTAGGTTTTTACCTAATTACTGGAATTACTGGTACGCGAAATGACGAAACAATTATTGGTTTACAACCTACGGGAACTTCAATACCAGGAAACGAACCTTTTGTACTTGACAATATAATTAGTCTTAATCCTGATGAGCAATTAACAAGTTCTGGTTTTGGGTATTTCACCTCGGAAGGAAACTTTGTTAATATGTTTTTTGCTGATTTTTTGCAGCCTGCAGGTTATTTTGAGATTTTTTCTGCACCGCCATTTGTACCAGGCTTTGAAAATTTTGGGCCAGAAGATAGTGAATTGCCCGTTAGTTTTTCTGCTAGTTTTTCTGCTGCTCCAATCACCGTCCCTGAACCAACCTTTACCTTAAGCTTCCTCGCTCTCGGTACTCTAGGAGCAGTTTCAACCTTTAAACGCAAACTGAAGCCTTCCAAATCTACAGCCAACCCTAGCTAGTAGGTTGGGCAAATATTACAGCGGGTTTGATTTCGGTGGAACCACAGTAGGGACGTTCCATGGAACGTCCCTACAATATTTTGGTTATGACGAGGAAGCAACTACAAAAGTTGACGTGGCAGTAGAGGTAAATTTTCCTAGAGATCGTAAAGATGAAAAATTTTTAGCTTCTGCAGTTGTCAGTGAAGCTAATTTTTTAATTACAGGTGACTACGACTTTGAAGAAATGCAGGTGCTTTTACCCACGACTACAATGTTGCCCTTTTTCAGAAATTGGCGATCGCTACTGGAGCAGATTCGGTTTCATAAAGCTAGATTAGGAATATTAATCTAAACTTCTCGTTGAGTCGAGGAAAGTTGTAGTTGTAAAAATGTTACAATTGTAAATGTAAAAAGTTTATAATTTCTATAGAACCCATTTGGTATCTCTAAAAAATTAGGCGATCGCTAACCTCTTAAGC